>JBJFAG010000334.1:0-6687 GCA_051887795.1 Candidatus Coproplasma sp.
CGTCGGTACGGCTGCGGAGTATGCTGTTTAAATGCTTGAAGAACTCAAAGCTCTCCAGGTTATGGTCGCCGCCGTAGATGTTGGGGCGCCACTCGCTCCTACCGAAGCTGGTGTAGAGCATTGCCGCAACGGCGTCAACGCGCAGTGCGTCCAAATGGTATTTATTAACCCAGAACAGCGCAGAGCCGATGAGGAAGTTGGAGACTTCCTTTTTACCCAAGTCAAACGCCTTGGTACCCCATTCGGGATATTCTGCACGCAGAGGGTCCGCATACTCGTACAGGGGAGTACCGTCAAAGTTGGCAAGGCCGAAGGAGTCCTTGGGGAAGTGAGCGGGAACCCAGTCCAAAATTACGCCGATGCCGTGCTTATGCATGTAGTCGACGAAGTACATGAAGTCCTGAGGGGAACCGTACCTGGCGGTAGGGCAGTAATAGCCCGTTACCTGATAGCCCCACGAAGGGTCGAAGGGATATTCGCAGATACCCATAACCTCGATATGCGTATAGCCCATATACTGAACGTATTCGCACAGCTCGTAGGCGAGGCGCCTGTAGTCTAAAAACTGGTCCTCGTCCTGCTTCCAGGTGTCCTTCTTCCAGCTGCCTAAATGCACCTCGTAGACGGACATAGGTTTTTCAAGGTAGTTTTCGCCCTTTCTATTGGCGAGGTATTCGCCGTCGCCCCACTCGTAGGTGGAGAGGTTGGTTACTACCGAAGCGTTAGCGGGGCGTTTTTCGCTGCCGAACTCGTAGGGGTCGATTTTATAGACCTCCTTGCCGTCAGCCTGAACGACGAGGTATTTATATTTAACCCCTTCGCACATGCCGGGGACGAACAGCTCCCAGATGGAGTCGTCAACCTTCTCCATAATGTCACGCCAGGGGGTCCAGCCGTTGCCGTCGGAGACGACGCAAACCGCCCTTGCGGCAGGCGCCCATAGCACAAAGTGAGTGCCGCGCACGCCGTTAATCTCCCTGATGTGAGCCCCCATCTTTTCATACACTTCGTAATGAGTGCCGTGGTGGAATAAGTACCTGTCCAAATCGCCGAAAAATCTGTTTTCCATTATTTTCTCCTTAAAACAATCTAACGATTGCTTTTAACCCATTTATTTAAAACTTTTGCAGTAGACGCAGCCCGTCTTAGGGGGCATTTCGATAAACACCCTGCCATACTTCACGTCAACCTTTTCGGGCATGCCCATTCTGCCAAGCCCTACGGCAAAAGACTTTGTAAGGCTGTCCTCCCGCTCGCCCGTGACAAGCCAGACGGGTACGTTGACACAGACGGGTTTGTTCGCAGCGTTGACTATTACAATAGCACAATCGTCCTTGTCAAACCTGCCGTATGCTACGTAGCCGTCACCCGAATCAAGGGGCAGAAGCGAACCCATCTTAAGACAGTGGATCTGCTTCCTTAACGCTATTGCAGACTTATACACGTTGTAAATATCCCAATTCTCCCTGCCCCAGGGGAAGGGTCTGCGGTTGTCGGGGTCGGTCCAGCCGACTACGCCCACCTCGTCGCCGTAGTACAGCGTGGGGCTGCCCGGCCAGGTCATCTGCATAAGCACGCCGAGGCAGAACACGTCTACGTCAATGCCCTCTGCCGCAGCCTCTGCGCCGTGGGTTTTAAGCCTGCCTGCCTTGCGGTTGGTCCTTGTTAAGAACCTTGAATGGTCGTGGTTTGACAGCTGGTTAATGGCACTGTCCAACGCCGCTCTCGGCATGCGCGCCATGTTCTTTGTGATAGAGGCGAAGAACGCCTTACCGTCCAGATATCTGTTGGGGTCGAAGCCGTCGGAGTGCTTTTCCATACCCGTTAAAAACCAGGTTACAGGCTCCATAAAGGCGTCGTAGTTCATAACCGAATCCCACTCGCCGCCCTTAAGCCAGCTTTCGGGGTCGCCGTAGTGTTCGGCAAAGATGAACGCGTCGGGGTTAGCCTTTCTCACCCTTTGGGCAAATCCCTTCCAGAATTTATGGTTAAACCTCTCGCTATGCCCTAAATCGGCAGCGACGTCCAGCCTCCAGCCGTCGACGTTGAACTCCTTTGAAACCCACTTTTCGCCTATCTGATAGACGTGTTCACACAGCTCCTTACTCTTGTCATAGTTGAGCTTGGGCAGGGTCTTATACCCCCACCAGCCCTCGTACTCGCTGTTTGCCAGATGGGGCTGGAAGAATTTGAAATATCCCCTGTAAGGGCTGTTTACCGACTGGAAGGCACCCTTTTCATACCCCTCCTGGGCGAGGTAAACCCCCTCCCTGTCCAGCCATTTATGGAAGGAGCCGCAGTGGTTAAATACGCCGTCAAGTATAACCTTGATGCCCTTAGCGTGCATCTTTTCAACCAGGCCCTTGAAGTACTCGTTCGACTTTTCAAGATTGACCTTGCTAGTCACCCTCTTGATATACTTGGGGGCATAGCCGTTATGATGCTCCCACGACTGCATTTCGTGTTCCTCGTCCTCTTCGATCACCGCAAAGTGAGGGTCGATATAGTCGTAGTCCTGAGTGTCGTACTTATGATTGGAGGGCGAGACGAAAAGGG
This sequence comes from Candidatus Coproplasma sp., assembly GCA_051887795.1. Taxonomy (GTDB): domain Bacteria; phylum Bacillota; class Clostridia; order Christensenellales; family Borkfalkiaceae; genus Coproplasma. The sequence continues at coordinate 2,557 of JBJFAG010000334.1, forward strand.
GGTTAAAATACACCGCCTCAACGCCTAAATCGGCCAGATAATCCAGCTTAAGCTCCACGCCCTGCAAGTCGCCGCCGTAGAAGCGGTTGACGTCGGTTGTATGCGGCAGGGAATACCAGTCGGAAATTCTGCGGGTATGCCCGCCCGTGTAGTAATACTCGTTATCGACCACGTCGTTTGCGGGATTGCCGTTACAGAACCTGTCGCAATAAATCTGGTAGAACACCCTGCCCTTTGCCCAGTCGGGGACCTTATGCCCAACTACAAAGTTGAAGTTGTATTCGTCCTGGTTGCTGTTTACCGCACCCATACGGTTGTAGTAAATCTTGTCGTCCTCGTCCTCTAACTCAAAGTAGTAGCTGACTTCCTTACCCCTGCACTTGAAGGTGAAGGTGTAGTAATCGAAGGTTGCGCCACCATTGGAGCGCATCTTTTTCATTTTATGCTTTGCGCCGTTGACAATTACGTATGTCCTGTCTACGTCGTTTTTCAATGTTCGGAAGGTAAGCGTTACGCTGTCTCCTGCCTTGGGTTCGTACGGGGTTTTAAAATTTTCTGTTTCGTCTGTAAATAAAGCTTCTTTACTGATCATACTCTTATCTCTTCGCTATCATACTCTGCTCTCTTCTTTACCTAACTCAAAGTGTATCACAAATTGCTCATAAAGTCAATACGCAATTTATTATTTTACGATCGGGCGTAACAATTAGGGGCAGAGATTTGCACCCGCTATTGACTTTAACTTTGGCTTGTGGTAATATGTTGGCGGTTTAAAATAAACCGTTTAAAAGAGGGATGTGAAATGGATAGCCAATTACAGAATACGCAGGGCGAACCCGAAAAAATTACGAGCGATACGCCCGACCAGACGCCCAAAAAGAAAAAGGTTAAAGATACTGTTATAAATTGGGTATTAATCAACGTCGGCACGCTGTTAGTTGCGGCGGGCGTATACTTTTTTAAGGTACCCAACAGCTTTGCAACGGGCGGGGTGAGCGGTATTTCCATAATACTCTCCCGCCTATTCTCCCACCTGGCGCCGAAAATTATCACCCAGGCCAATATCAATATGGCGGTAAACGTCATTCTGCTCATATTCGGGTTTATCTTTTTAGGCAAGGGGTGTACGTTCAAAACGGCCTACTGCTCCATTGTCTATTCGCTTGAGAACTTGCTGTTCGAGCTTCTCCTCCCCTTCCCTCAAAACGAAGCGGGGCAGTTAATCCCCTTGACCAATCAGCCGCTTCTCGAGCTGGTATACGCCATGCTGCTGACGGGCATAGGCAGCGCCATCATCTTCAACTGCCATGCCTCTTCGGGCGGTACGGATATTATTGCCCTGATACTTAAAAAGTACACCACGCTGGATACGGGCAAAGCCCTGCTTATAACCGACTTCGCCATTGCCTTTTCCACCTTCTTCGTTACGGGCAGTATCCAGGCGGGGTTATTCTCTATCCTCGGCCTGTTCGCAAAGGCGTTCATCATCGACGGCGTTATCGAGAACATCGGAAAGAGTAAGTATATAACCATAATCACCACTATCCCCGACGAGATTGGCAGACATATAACCGAGGTTATGAAGCGTGATTACACTGCCTATAAGGCGGTAGGCGGGTACACGGGCAACGAAAAAACGGTTATTATAACCGTCTGCAAGCGCGGCGAGGCGGTAAGGCTCAAGGCCAAGGTTAAAGAGCTTGACCCCCATGCCTTTACTATCATAACCGACGCCAACGAAATCTTAGGCAAGGGCTTCAGGCGGGTGTAGCGGGTGTGACCCGCGGCAGGGTATCTTAATTGCCAGAACGGTAACCCAACTCCTCACTCATCAAGCGGGGATGCCCCGCGGCAGGGGCGGGTGTAGCGGGGATGCCCCGCGGCAAAGTATCTTAATTGCCAGAACGGTAACCCAACTCCCAACTCATCAAGCGGGTGCGAGCGGCAGGGGCGGGTGTAGCGGGGATGCCCCGCGGCAGAGTATCTTAATTGCCAGAACGGTAACCCAACTCCTCACTCATCAAGCGGGGATGCCCCACGGCAGGATATCTTTATCGCCAGAATGGTAAACCAACTCCTCACTCATCAAACATACATAAAACAGCGTAAAAACCATGTACGAACTTCAGAACAGATGGAAAAAAGAAGGCAGAGTTTTAAGATATTACGGCTTAAGAAATCAGCCCGATACGCTTAAAAACCAGGTTAAGCTTACCAAAAAACAGGCCAAAATTATTGCAGAGCTGCCCTGCGAATTAACCCCCGACGACGCCCAGGCATTAAAGGGGTTTATAGGCGTGCAGGTTGTTGAAAGCAAGGACAAAAGGGTTACGCCCGCCAGCTTGAAGGAAGCGAAGTTCTGCACAAGCTGTGCTGCCAACGACTTTATTATTCCGGGGCTGGAGTTCGACAGGCAGGGCAGATGCCCCATCTGCCAGTCAACCCAAAAGACGCGTAATTTAAAGAGCGTCGTTCCCGTTATGAACGTCTTTCCCAAGTCTAAAAAATCACGGTTTGACGTTGCGGTTTTCTACACGGGCGGTAAGGATTCCACCTACCTTCTCTACTACCTTTCCAAGGTGCTAAAGCTTAAAGTATTAGCCCTTACCTGGGAAATTCCCTTTATGTCGGACAGTGCAAAAAAGAGCATTGAGAACGCCAAAACGGCCCTGCCTTCGGTTGAGTTTATTTCAAGAAAGGTCGCCGACGAGGATTTGAAAAAGATTTATTCAAAGCTCTATTCGCTCAGCGAGAACACATGCGCCTGCCCCTCCTTGGCATACGTGCTGTTCTACCCCGAGCTGGTTGCAAACAGGGTACCCTACTTCGTCGTAGGCAACGAACCCGCCCAGCTCCTCGGCCTGTACTTCAACAACATGGCGCCAGAGATAGCCTACACCTTCCCCGCCAACAAGCCGTTGAATTTTCTGTTGAACGCAGGCAGAATTTTGACGTTGCACCCTCCCCTTAAAAAAGGGCAGTTCCACACGCTGGTTACCATGAAGCAGCTGGCATACGGCGACAACCCCATAAAGAAACTGACGGGTTACACCAACCAGCTTTTAACCAACGTCTGCGAGGCAATCGGCGAGGTACCCCAAATAGTTAAACCCTTAAAAAGGGCAATCCGCTCTTCTTCATGGACGGGCAACATACCCGCCTTTGTTCAGGTCGATTTAAACGAGGTCTGCGGCGGGGTATACGAATGGCGGAAGATTAAAGACATAATAGAGAGGGAATGCGGCTGGGTTGCCCCCGAACAGACGGAAAAGGGCCTGCACACCAGCTGCAAAATAGAAAAGTGCAAGGAGTATTCTCAATTCGTGCGCTTCTATCATATGCGCAGCTCCATGATACCGTTCAGCGCACTTGAAATGGCGATTGCAAGCGGAAAGAACAATCTTAGCCGTGAACAGGCCATCGAAGAGATGAACACCGCCCTCGGCTTTTCGCTTGAGGAGCTGCCCGAATGTGCGATAATGAAGGGGTATTTAGAGCAATGAACGCCGTTGTCTTTTACTCCGCCACGGGGGAGAGTAAAGCGGTTGCGGATTATTTTTCCAAACGGCTTAACTACACCCTTTTAGATATACGGGAAGCGCGCCACGAACCCTATAAAAACCTTGTGTTGGTATTTCCCGTTCACTGCCAGAACGTGCCGACAGCCGTTAACAATTTTTTAAAATCGGCCAGGATTGAAAATCTTACAGCCATTGCAACCTACGGCAGGATGTGCTGCGGAAACGTCCTGCAGGAGATACAAGAAAAGTACGGGTTAAATATCGTGGCAGGGGCGTACATACCCACCGCACACTCCTACAAATGCGGCGAAAGCTTTGACGATTGGAAGAGCTTAACCCCCGTAATAGAAAAGGTTAACCGCCCTTCGCCGATTAAACTCCCCAGGCTGTATAAAAACCCGTTTGCCTCCCTCCTGCCCGATTTAAGGAGCAGAATTAACGTTAAGATCTACAGGACGGCAGACTGCACCGACTGCGGAGTATGCACCGACAACTGCCCTTACGGCGCCATAGCTAACGGGGTTACAAATAATAGATGTATACGCTGTTTAAAATGCGTAAACACCTGCCCCAACCACGCCTTAAAGTTCAAACTCCGCCTCCCCCTCCG
>JBJFAG010000335.1:0-6683 GCA_051887795.1 Candidatus Coproplasma sp.
AGAGTTTTTTGCCTTGCAGGTACACCAATTTCGACGCTATTAAAATACTGTAAAAAACACGGTTTAAGCGGGGTGGAGTACTTAACTAAAATTCCTGCAACGGTGGGCGGTGCTGCATATATGAATGCAGGTGCAGCAGGAAAGTACATAGGTGGAAACATTCGTAAAGTATTAGTTTACACTGATAAAAAAGTGTATTTTAACAATAATCAGTGTAATTTTAGCTATAAACATAGTACTATGCGTGACATAAACTGCATAATTTTAGCGGTTGAACTTCAATTAGAGCAAAAATCCGTAGATGAAATTGAAGATAAATTGAGCTATTATTCAGGTTTAAGGTCTCATTTGCCGAAAGGCCGAAGTTGTGGTTGTGTCTTTAAAAACGGTGAAGGGTATTATGCCGGAGAACTTATTGAAAGAGCCGGGTTTAAGGGTGTTCGCTGCGGCGGTGCTGTAGTCAGCCGTGAACACGCTAACTTTATTATTAATGAAGGAAACTGCGCAGACGACGTAAAGCGGCTTATTGAGCTTGTTAAGTACGTCGTACTCCTTAAGTTTGGTATTGAGCTGCACGAAGAGGTCGTTTACATAGGAGATTTTGATGAAACTTACAGCTGATTTTCATACTCATACACCCTATTCACATGGTAAAAATACCGTCTTTGAGAACGTCTCTGCTGCTAAGAGAGCGGGACTTACGCAAATCGGTATTACAGACCATGGTTTTAATCACCTCTTATTCGGTTTAAAGCGTAAAAGGCTTGGCGATCTGCGCAGGGAGATTGACGAAGCTGAGAGATTGACGGGTGTAAAAGTCCTTATGGGAATGGAGAGTAATTTAATCTCTGTTGACGGCGACACTGATATGAAGGAGAGCGATCTGCAATACTTTGATTTATACCTTGCTGGTATCCATGAGGTGTTGCGTTATAAGCGTTTTTCTGACTTTTACACCATTATGGTTAAGAATTACACGGCGTACAAGCTTGGCAAAAAACCTTCTCAGAAGGTTATTGATTTGACTACTAAGGCCTACGTTGAAGCGGTAAAAAATAACCCTATCGACATCTTAACCCACGTCAATTATAAGTGCTGTTGCGACTTGAAAGAGGTGGCGAAGGTGTGTGCCGATTACGGTACTTATATTGAAATTAACACAAAAAAAAGACATGTTTCGCCTGAAGAATTGGACATGATGGCATCATATGGCGCAAGGTTTGTTATAGATTCCGACGCTCACTCAGCAGACAGAGTCGGCGATACATTAATTGCTGAAGAGCTTTTGAAAGACTGTAATGTTCCCCTGTCTCAAATTGATAATATTGACGGCAGACTTCCAAACTTCAGGTTTGCTGAATACAAGAAAAAACATCTTTAATTATGGCTAATTTTACTGAGGAAATTAAAAATGAAATACTCAGCTCTGAAATAGAGAATGAGTGTTGCAGCATAGCTTTTTTATCAGCTTTTGTTCGCCTTGCAGGCAGCATTGTGACTAAAGACGGTGTTTTTGGTTTTGAAATTGTTACCGAGAACGAGAATACAGCTCTTTACGTCAAGCTTCTGTTCTTTAAATGCTTTAAGGCAGAACTTGTTTTAAACGGTGTACAGTACGATTCGAAGAGCGGTAAGGATAAATATAAACTCGAATACGTAGGCGCTAAAGCTTTAGAGATTTTAGTCAGGCTGGGAATTGTAAAATCCCATGGCGGGGAATTTTCACTTGTGTTTGGGATTGACAATAAGATTGTCAAGTCGGACTGTTGCAAATTAGCGTATATTAAAAGCGCATTCCTGGGCGGTGGAAGCTGTACCCTTCCCGAAGAACAGACTTATAGCCGAACGGGGTATCATTTTGAAATAGTATTTTCCAACAGAATTGCGGCTAACGACTTCTGTGAACTGCTTTGCGAATTTGAAATATTGGCTAAATGCGTTTCCAGAAAAGACAGTGCGGTAGTATACGTTAAGAGTAAGGAAGTTATCTCGGACCTTTTAAACCTCATTCAGGCCTATAAAAGCCTAAAAAAGTTGAATAAAATAGTAGAGTTTAAAGATCAGAGCAACAATGCGAACAGGGTTTCTAACTGTTCTGTTTCCAACATAGATAAGACGGTTAAGGCATCGGTTGCTCAGATTAAGGCAATTGAGATTATCTCGCAGACAATGGGATTGCAGAGTTTAGACGCCAATCTTTTTGAGGTGGCAGAGGCGAGACTTGCCGACCCTGAAGCATCGATGCAGGAGCTTGCAGACAGGTTGGGCATGACTAAGAGCTGTTTAAACCACCGTATCCGTAAAATCATTGCAATATCATCACAGTTAGTTTAAGTTTACATAGGAATAATAATGGCAACAGATTTCATTCACTTACATTTACATACTGAATATTCGCTTCTCGACGGAGCTTGTAAGATTGATAATCTTATTGATTACTGCAAAAATAACGATATAGATACCGTATGTATGACCGACCATGGCAATATGTACGGCACTCTTCATTTTGCCGAAAAAGCGGCTGCAGCAGGGTTAAAATATATAATCGGCTGTGAATTTTATATGACCAAGGATATGAAGGTTCACGAAGGGAATACCGCAGAACATCTTATCCTGCTTGCAAAGAACAAGGCAGGTTATAAAAACCTTGTTCAGCTTGATTCCATGGCTTTCGTAGACGGTTTCCATTATAAACCGAAGATAGATTACAACGTATTGAGAGAACACAACGAGGGTGTAATATGCCTATCTGCCTGTCTTGCAGGCGGTATTCCGAGAAGGTTGCTTGCAGGTGATTATAACGGTGCAAGGGAGATGGCGTTAAATCTCAAGGATATTTTCGGGGAAGATTTCTATATCGAAATTCAGGACCACGGTATTGAAGATGAAAGAAGGGTTCTGCCACTGTTAGTTAAGCTTGCAAATGAAATAGGCGTTGAGCTTGTTGCAACAAATGACGTTCACTATCTCAAGCAGGAAGACGCGGAGATGCAGGACGTCTTAATGTGTATTCAGACTAAAAAGACGCTTGACGACCCTAAAAGGTTAAAATTCAGCTCCCAGGAGTTCTATTTTAAGACCGCGGAAGAGATGAAAAGGCTGTTTCCCAATCTTCCCCAGGCAATAAGCAACACAAGGGTTATTGCAGATAAGGTTACCGAACCTGCCTTCAATCTTGATAAAAAAGGCTATCCTATCAGGGATATGTCGTTAATTCCCGGTTACGAACCGCCTGACGGTTCTACCCCCGAAGAATACTTAAGAAAGCTGACCGACGAAGGTCTTATCAGGCGTTACGGCACTGTTACAAAAGAGCAGAGAGATAGGGCTGATTACGAGCTTAACACCATCTGTCGTATGGGCTATGCCGAATATTATTTAATCGTCTGGGACTTTATTAACTGGTCGAAAGAGCAGGATATTCCCGTTGGCCCCGGAAGGGGTTCGGGCGTAAGCTCTATAGTCGCTTATTCAATCGGAATAACTGACGTCGAACCCCTGCAGTATGACTTGCTCTTTGAAAGATTTCTGAACCCTGATCGTGTATCAATGCCCGACTTCGATATTGACTTCTGCACGGATAACCGTTACAGAACGATTGAATACGTTAGGCAAAAGTACCACCCCGAAAACGTCTGCCAGATCGTAACCTTCGGTACAATGGCGGCTAAGAACGCCATTAAAGACGTCGGCCGAGTAATGAGAGTACCCTATTCGGAGACAGACCGTCTAACAAAGATAATGGACGGAAAAACCTCTATTGGCGATTTGTTAGGCAGAAGGCTGGCCTCTACTGAAAAGAAGATGCAGGAGGAGACTGATCCCGATAAAAAGAAGTCCTTGGAGGATAAGCTCAACGAACTCAAGATTGCAAGAAACTCCGAGTTCTGTGCAATGTACGAAGAGGATCAAACTTTAAAGAAAGTAATCGACATGGCCCTGCAGCTGGAGGGTATGCCCCGCCAGACGGGTATGCATGCAGCCGGCGTCGTAATATGCCGTAAAAAAATTGCCGATAACGTGCCTTTATCGAGAAACGGTGAGGATATTACCACGCAGTTTGTCGCAAAGGAAATTGAGGCACTCGGCATGCTTAAGATGGACTTCTTAGCTTTGGTTACGCTTACCGATATTAAGAAGTGCTGCGACTATATTAAGGAAGATACGGGATACGTAGTTGATTTCACTAAAATCGGTTATACCGATGCAGGTGCTTATGCGCTTATTTCGGAAGGCGACACCGACGGCGTGTTCCAGCTTGAAGCAGGCGGAATGAAGAGGTTCATGAAACAGCTTCGCCCCGACTGTCTTGAAGATTTGATAGCAGGCGTTTCGCTCTATCGTCCCGGTCCTATGCAGTTCATCGACAGCTTCTGCAGGAGAAAACACGGGGAAGAGCCTATAACCTACGACTGCCCTCAGGAAGAAAAGATTTTAAAAGTCACCTACGGTGTACCCGTTTATCAGGAACAGGTCATGCAGATTTTCCAGTACCTTGCAGGGTTCTCCCTTGGTGAGGCAGACCTTGTACGCCGTGCAATGGGTAAAAAAGATAAAAAGACGCTTATGGCCCAGAAGGAGAAGTTCATCTATGGCGGTATAAGCGATACTAACGGCAGTAAAATCGACGGTTGCGTAGCAAACGGAATTTCTGCAGAAGTTGCTGCAAAGATCTTCTCCCATATGGAGGGCTTTGCTTCCTATGCATTTAACAAATCTCACGCCGCCGCATATGCTACGCTTGCATATCAGACTGCATGGCTGAAAAAATACTACTGCAAAGAGTTTATCTGCGCTCTTTTAAATAACAGACTTAACAAGATTGACGAAATAACCAAGTACGTTATCTACCTTAAAGATAAGGGTATGAAGGTGTTCCCTCCCAGCATAAACAAGTCTAAAACAGCCTTCTCGGTTGAAGCTGACGGCATCAGGTTCGGTCTCTCCGCTTTGAAAGGTTCAGGCCAGGCTGCAATCGACGAGGTTATTAAGGAGAGGACCGAACACGGAGAATTTGCCGATTTCCCCGACTTTTTGCTTAGGTGTGCGGGGGTTGTCAATAAACGTATCATCGAAGGTCTGATTTTAGCAGGTGCGTTTGATGAAATGGGCGTTGCCCGTTCAAAGTTGTTTGCCGTCTACGACGAACTGTACAACAGAGCTGCTGCAATCAATAAACAGAAGAGCGGTGCTCAAATAAGCCTTTTCGGCGATATAATCGAAGAGAGTAAACTTGAAGTATCATATCCCGATATACCTGAATTTGAGCTTATGGAAAAACTTTCGAAGGAAAAGTTAGTTCTCGGCGTCTACGTCAGCGGTCATCCCTTTGAAAAATACATGTCTGCATTTAACGACTGTTCATTTAACTGCTCTTATTTAACCGACTATATGGAGGATGAGGACGGCAACCGTACCTATAACCGTATTTCAGACGGTATGCAGGTGACTATGGGCGGAATAATTTCTGCAATCAGGCGTACAACAACCAAGAGTACGGGTGCTTCAATGGCATTTGTAACAATTGAGGACGTATACGGTTCCATAGATTGCGTTGCATTCCCTTCTGCTTTTGAGAGGATTAAAGCAGTACTCGCTAACGATAAGATAGTAAAAATAAAGGGCAAGCTCGATATGTCCAAAGAGGACGAGCCGAGCATAATTTTAGACGACGTTACCGAGTTTGAAATTAACCCTGTAAAGGAGAATCAGACGATTAAGGCTAAAAAACCTCCCGTCTTATGGCTCAACGGAAATAAGCTTTCGGATGAGGATTTTGACGATATGGTAGCAATGCTCTCTAACTATGAAGGGAATACAATCTGTGCAATAGTAAGGGGTGGAAATAAGTATAAATTGCCACACGGAGTAAACTATTGTAAAGGGCTTTTAGCTGAATTAAGCACAATTTTGACTGATGAGGAAATAAAATACGTTGAATAATTATTTTAAAACTTCATCAAAACTTAATAATTTTAATGCTTAAATAAGTTGTAATTAGTTTTTTACTTTGATATAATTAATGTAGATGAATGAAAATCGTTTTCTATACGCAAATTTTAAGGGGGCAGACGGATTAACCGTCCGTATGGAGAATCGGAGGAATAATCATGAAGAGAATAGGTTTACTCACAAGCGGTGGTGATGCCCCCGGCATGAACGCATGTATCAGGGCGGTTGTCAGAACTGCGCTGTACTACGGAATGGAAGTGTTCGGTGTTGAACGTGGTTATCAGGGCCTTATCGACAACGATATGGTTCCTATGGAGATGCGTTCGGTTTCCGATATCGTTCAGCGCGGCGGTACTAAGCTCCGTACTGCAAGATGCCTTGAAATGCTCACAAAAGAAGGGCAGAAGAAAGCTGTTAAAACCCTTGAAGAGAGGGGAATTGAAGGCTTGGTTGTAATCGGCGGCGACGGTTCCTTCAGGGGTGCTAAATGCCTTTCTGAGGAATACGGTATTCCGACTATAGGTATTCCCGGAACAATCGACAACGACCTTGAATACACCGACTATACACTCGGTTTCGATACGGCTGTCAACACCTGTATCGACGTTATAAATAAGCTTAGGGATACTATGACCTCTCACGAGAGAATTTCCGTTGTTGAGGTTATGGGCAGACGTTGCGGTGACATCGCTTTGTTTGCAGGTATTGCAAGCGGTGCGGAGATAATCGTA
>JBJFAG010000336.1:0-1644 GCA_051887795.1 Candidatus Coproplasma sp.
AACGGATATTCCCCTCAGGAAATCTCCGCAATGATTTTAACCAAGCTTAAGGCTGACGCAGAGAGCTATCTTGGAAGCAAGGTAACCGATGCGGTTATCACCTGCCCTGCATACTTCAACGACTCCCAGCGTCAGGCAACCAAGGATGCAGGTAAGATTGCAGGACTCAACGTTTTAAGAATTATCAACGAGCCCACCGCAGCAGCGCTTGCATACGGCCTTGACAAGCAGGACAAAGCGCAGAGGGTTATGATTTACGACCTCGGCGGCGGCACGTTCGACGTATCCATTCTCGAAATCTCCGACGGCGTATTCGAGGTTAAGGCAACCAACGGCGATACTCACCTCGGCGGCGACGACTTCGATAACAAGATCATTAACTATATGGTTGAAACCTTCAAAAAGGACACGGGCGTAGATCTTTCCAAGGATAAGATGGCTATGCAGAGGTTGAAGGAAGCTGCAGAAAAGGCAAAGATCGAACTTTCCGGCATGAGCTCCACCAACATCAACCTGCCTTTCATCACGGTGGTTGACGGCGCTCCCCAGCACCTTGATATCGACCTTACGAAGCAGAAGTTTGATAACCTCACTTCCGACCTTGTTGAAAGGACTGTAGAGCCTATGAAGAAGGCTATGGCAGACGCAGGCTTAACCTACTCCGATATCGACAAGGTTATCTTAGTAGGCGGTTCAACCCGTATCCCTGCAGTAGTTGAAAAGGTTAAACAAGTTACGGGCAAGGAACCCTTCAAGGGCATCAACCCCGATGAATGTGTTGCAATCGGTGCTGCAATCCAGGGCGGCGTACTCTCAGGCGAGGTTAAGGACGTACTCCTTCTCGACGTTATGCCTTTAACTTTAGGTATCGAAACGCTCGGCGGCGTATCCACTCCCTTAATCGAGAGGAACACGACTATCCCCGTTAAGAAGAGCCAGATTTTCTCCACCGCAGCTGATAACCAGCCCGGCGTTGAGATAAACGTATTACAGGGTGAAAGAAAGTTTGCAAAGGACAATAAATCTCTCGGCAGATTTATGTTGAACGACATTCCCCCTGCACCCAGAGGCGTACCCCAGATCGAAGTTACTTTCGACGTCGACGCAAACGGCATAGTAAACGTAACTGCAAAGGATTTGGGTACGGGCAAGAGTACCAATATCACCATCACGGCATCAACCAACCTCTCCGAAGAGGAGATCGACAAGGCGGTAAAGGATGCTGAAAGATACGCAGAAGAGGACAAGAAGCGTAAGGAAGAAATCGACAACAAGAACGCATTAGAAGGGCTTATCGACAGCGTTGAAAAGACTTCTTCCGAGGCTGGCGATAAACTCTCCGACGACGATAAAAAGACGCTTGCAGACGCGATTGCAGAGGCTAAAGAGGCGTTAAACTCCGGCGACAACGAGAGGATTAAGGCTGCAAACGAAAAGCTTCAGAAGGATATCGCACCCGTAATCTCCAAGCTCTATCAGCAGGCTCAGCAGGCTGGCGGCAACGGTAACGGCGATGCGGGCAACGGCGACGACACCGAATTTAACCAGCACAAATAATATAAAATAATACGGAAAGCGATAAATTGTAGCCCTGTTTTGCTCGGCTACAATTTTCGTGATTATAAGGGTTTGGTCATATGGCTG
>JBJFAG010000337.1:0-6670 GCA_051887795.1 Candidatus Coproplasma sp.
ACAAAAAGTTTATTATAATAATTTTCACAGTACAATCTGTTGAGCAGTGTATAGTACTTTACACTGAAAGGGAATCCCTGCTCGTTATCAACGAACAGATATACTAACCCGTCCCTTACGTCTTCCCCGTAAGCTTTCAAAAATTCCTCTTCGGTTACTTCCGGATAGGGTGTCTCTGCACGATAATACTGCGGTTCATCGGTAAAAAATCCTATAAGTTCCTTGCCAAAACTCGATGAAAACCTTTTATAATATTCCTCGTGTGTCTGCTCAATGAAAGCATCGGTAACCTCAGGATTGAGAATATCCGTATATGAATCGGAAGTCATAAGATAAACGTTATGATATTCCGTTGCACCTACGTCGCAGTTTATTCTTCTTGCTTTTCCTTCCTCAAAAACATAAGAGATATAGGCGGTTGAGTCGTAAGACTCCGTCTTTTTATAACGTAAATATTTCGCCCTATATTTTTGGTTTGAAAGTAATTTACCGCCGACAAAACCGCTTGGCCAGCCGTTCTCGTCATAAATCCACACCTTCATTCCGTATTTTTTAGCCGTATCCAAGGCAACGCCAACCAAATAAAACCACTTTTCAGAGAGATATTCGGTTATAAGCCCCGTCCTTGCGTGAAACACAAAACCGCCCAACCCGTAAGAATGCATTTCGCCTATCTGTCTTACCAACTCCTCTTCCTGTATATCAGAATTAATGCTCCAAAAAGGAACCGGTTTGAAAAAGCTGATATCGGCATCATTTAAATTTTGCAAAATATTGTTGTTTTTCATATCTCTTTAACTTATTCCTCTAATCAAAATCTTCCCCAAGCAGTGTTGTAAGAATCACCTGTGCATATAACCTGACCAAAAAATCATTCGGATGGTTGATATTATTCGCCGTCATATCACGATACCGCTTTCCTGTCGACAAAATATATTTATGCATAGTTGTTACGTCCGCTTCGGCAACAAAATCATATTCGTTTTCAAGTTTAACTAATTCAGCATTAAAAAACTGCTGATTACCATACCAATTCTCGTCCGACTCGTTGTTAGGTAACATCGGGGCGACGAGCATAATCTCCGTATCGGGCAATGAAGAATGAATACGGACTATCATTTCGTTTATCATCTTTCGGTATTCTTCCACAGGTGTTGTAGCATCGTTCATACCGAAAGCAATTAACACAAGATCAGGGGCATAGGCAATTACCCGCTCATCGAGATTGTTTACACCCCACTTTGTATCCATACCGCCTACAGCCGTATTTATTCTGTTTATCTGACAGGCGAACTTGCGGTTAAGATATTCACATATCATTTTATCAAACGGCGGCATATACGGAGATATATTTCCACCCATTTCCGTACCGCTTGCATTACAACCCGTAGTAATGCTATCTCCGTAAAATAAAAATTTTAGCTCGCCTCCCCTCTTCAGGGTACGAATGGTATTTAAAAATTTCTCTGTCTTTCCCTGCGGAATATCCCCCAACCAGTCGTCATTTTTTATATAAGTTACAGCAATCTGTCTTGAAGTAAAAGTCGCGCCTTCACCGTATTTAAGATATCGTTGTCCGCCCATAGCTGCGCAAATATCTTTCCTTGCTCCTATTGCATAAACGTTATAATCGGTGGAGTAATAATCTTCCTCTTCCCAATACGGAATATCCGAGCTCGACAACCTGACTATGCTTTTGCCTTTTACGTCATAGTCTTTGCCTCGTATATAAGTCTTTTCCAAATTGTAATCTTTTACCGACAAAATTTCCTTCGGTTCAAAGATAAGTGGTGCAGAGTCACCTCTGCCCACAAACATAATTGTTTCATTTACAATACATTGAGTCTTCCAATATGGCTTTAAATATTCATTTATATCCACTTTGAATTTGTTCATAAATCTCTGAATTACGGACAAGATGTAAAAAATTCACATCTTTCTTAACCTAATATTACTTTTCAGTCTTATTATAAAACATAACTGACAAATTGTAAATGCGTAAATTTGCCTCAAACATTCTCTATTTTAACCATAATACACTTTTTCAGTTTTGAAAAAATAGCCGACGCACAATAATTGCATCGGCTATTGTTAAGGAGATGGATAATGAACTATCAAATTAAAGCAGGGATTTATAGAGAGCTATAATATCTTCCTTGGTGGGATCCTTGGGGTTGCCGGGGCGGCAGGCGTCGTCCATTGCGGACTGTGCGAGGAAGTCGATATCCTCTTCCTTTACTATCCCCTTTAAGTCCTGAGGAATACCTACGTCCTTTGAAAGCTGTGCAACTGCGTCGCAAGCCGCTTCCCTTGCCTGTTCGAGCGTCATTGCGTCAACGCCCTCTACGCCCATTGCCTTAGCGATATCACGGTACTTTTCGCCCGTTGCCTCTGCATTGTAGCGCATAACGGTGGGAAGAAGGATAGCGTTGCCTACGCCGTGGGGCGTATCGTAAACTGCGCCTAAAGCGTGAGCCATTGAGTGAACTATGCCTAAGCCAACGTTACTAAAGCCCATACCTGCGATATACTGACCGAGAGCCATACCCTCTCTGCCTTCTTTTTCGTTGGCTACTGCGCCACGGAGAGATTTAGCAATGATTTCAATTGCCTTTAAGTGGAACATATCGGTCATCTCCCATGCACCCTTGGTGATATAGCCTTCGATTGCGTGGGTGAGTGCATCCATACCCGTTGCGGCGGTCAAGCCCTTGGGCATTGTGCTCATCATATCGCTGTCTACTATTGCTACGACGGGAATGTCGTGAACGTCTACGCAGACGAACTTTCTCTTCTTTTCAACGTCGGTGATAACGTAGTTGATGGTAACTTCTGCCGCCGTGCCAGCCGTAGTGGGAACGGCAATGATGGGAACGCTGGGGTTCTTGGTGGGAGCTACGCCTTCCAAAGAACGAACGTCGGCAAATTCGGGGTTGTTGATAATAATACCGATTGCCTTTGCGGTATCCATTGACGAGCCTCCGCCGATAGCGATTATGTAATCTGCTCCGCTTGCTTTGTAAGCCTCGACACCCGTCTGAACGTTTTCAATCGTGGGGTTGGGCTTGATGTTGCTATAGAGCTCATAAGCGAGGTTTGCACCCTTTAATACGTCTAAAACCTTGTCCGTAACCTTGAACTTTACGAGGTCGGGATCGGAACAGACGAAGGCCTTAGTCAGACCTCTTCTTGCAACTTCGCCTACAATCTCTTTAATTGCACCTGCGCCGTGATAGCTTGTTTCGTTTAAAACTATTCTGTTTGCCATTTTATTTTACCTCACTTTTTATTAATATTAATTATAATTTTGAGTAACAGAAATTACTTTATTATGCAGTCTGCCGTTGCTTTATTACTTGCCATAGGTATATCGTACACCACGGCAATACGCAAAAGAGCCTTTACGTCGGGATCATGCGGTTGAGCCTGAAGAGGATCCCAGAAAAAAATCATTATGTCGATTTTTCCCTCTGCCACCTTTGCGCCAATCTGTTGGTCGCCACCAAGCGGTCCGGATAGATACTTTTTAACCGTAAGCCCTGTAGCTTCTGATATAAGCTTTGCTGTCGTACCCGTTCCGCACAGATCGTATTCTTTCAGTTTCTCCCTGTTTGCTAACGCCCAATTAACTATTTCGTGTTTTTTGTTATCATGTGCAATGAGCGCAATCGTTTTACGTTTCATTTTCTTATCTTAGTTAAGAAAGTCCTCGCGAACGTTTACCTTAAACAGCTTGACAATTTCCCTTAACTGATCGTCTGTAATTGTGTTTAAACGGGGTTTATCGAATACAGCCATATACACCTGTGCCGCCTTTTCAACCGTTTCGATAAGCCCGAAGGTCTCGTCCATATCCTTGCCTGCGCCGTAAATGCCGTGCATGCCCCAGATTACGAGGCGGAATTCCTCCATCTTTTTAGCCGTTGCCCTGCCTATCTCTTCAGTACCGCAGAGCATCCAGGGCAGTACGCCTACGCCGTCGGGGAACACCACTATACACTCGGTCATAATCTCCCAAAGGCTATGCGTAAACTTCTTTTCATCCAGCTCGTGAACAAAATTCATTGCAAGCGTATAGGTAGGGTGACAGTGCATAATTACTCTGTTGTTGGGGTCCACCTTTAATCTTGCCATATGGCTCATCATGTGTGCAGGGAATTCGCTCGTAGGTCTGCCGCCGTCCTTAAAACCCCACAACAGCTCAATTGCCTTGCCGCCTTTTGCAATCCTTACAATGCCGAGGTTGGTTTCGGGATCGTCCTCTACGTTTTTAAAGTATTTGCCAGTACCCGTTACGATAAAGATTTTACCCTCTAAAGGCGATGCGTCGAATGATGCCGCCTCTACGCCCATAAAGGGTATAGTGCGGATAACCTCGTTTAAGTCGAGGTATTCGGCAACCTGCTCTTCTTCGAGCATATAGCTTATGTTGCCACCGTTTCTCTCATCCCAGCCCTGACGATACATATTCGCCGTCGTCTTACACATTTCAACCACGAAGGGTGCGTTTTTAATATCTTTAAGCGACCTTGAAAGGTCTTTTCCTGCCCTCTTTATTTCGTCCATAAGTCCCATATTAATTTCTCTCCTTTATTATCTCTTTTTCATATTTCTTAATTTCAGTAAGGTAATCCCCCGAAACATTTTGACGATTTAAATATTCTTTCCATACTGCGCCGAAGGGCAGATCTTTTACCTCTTCCTGCAATACCATAAGCTCGGTAAATTGAGCTTTATCTTGAAAGGCTTTCATTGTTTTATGCGGTAATAGCATTGCATACAAAAGTGCTTTTTGCATAGCCCTCTGCCCCGTCACCCATGCCGAGAGGCGGTTGATTGACGCGTCGAAATAGTCAAGCCCTATCATAACCTTTTCGGTTGCGTCGTTTCTTACTATCTCCTTTGCAATCTCTTTAAGCTCGTCCTCGAAGAGTACGACGTGGTCGCTATCCCACCTTACTCCTCTGGTAACATGCAAAGCAATTTTATCATAGAACGCCAAAAGTGCAGGAATCTTATCGCTTACCACCTCGGTAGGGTGATAGTGTCCGTTATCCAACAGACAGCATATGTCGTTCTTTGCCGCATAGTTCTGGTAGAACTCATTACTGCCTACCGTGTAGCTCTCTACGCCTATGCCGAACACCTTACTTTCTACCGCTACTATAACCTTGTTTTTATCGTAGCCGCAGGCGAGGATTTCGTCCAACGATTTCTTGAGGCGGAGTCTGGGAGTTAATCTGTCCGCAGGTACGTCCTTAAAGCCGTCGGGTATCCATATATTCATAAGGCAAGGCTTGCCAAACTCGTCTGCAAGATACTCTGAAATTCTAAGGCAGGATATACAATGATCTACCCAGAACTTGCGTATACGCTCGTCGGGTGAGGAGAGCGTTAAGCCGTCCTTAACGTTCTTATGGGAGAACATCGTGGGGTTGAAGTCGATTCCGTCTAACCCTATCTCCTTTGCAAACTCCACCCAAGGAGCGAAGTGTTTGGGTTCGTACTTATCCCTGTCCACCGTTGCCCCGACTGCGTAACTTGCGTGAAGGTTCAATCTCTTCTTTCCGGGCATAAGGGCGAAAGCCTTTTTAATGTCTGCTTTCAATTCCTCAAAATTTCTCGCTCTGCCGGGGTAGTTACCAGTCGTTTGTATTCCGCCCGAAGCCGCTCCGCCGCCGTCAAGCCCTACGACGTCGTCTCCCTGCCAACAGTGAATGGACACGGGAATTTCATTTAGTTTTGCTATTGCCGCCTCGGTATCTATACCGTATTTTTCATACTCTTTTTTTGCCAGATTGTACATATCAATTCCTCGCTATTTGTATTTTAAGATTCCCTATGGCAGTTGCCTCTATGGGGAGTGCCTTAACTTTAATACCGCAAATTTCTTCCGTCAATTCGTTAAGCAACGTATTTTTTGCACCGCCACCAACTATGTATAGTGTGTCGAAGTCCTTACCGCTGTTGTTCTTAAGCTCGGTTAATGCCGTTTTGTAGCTATGCGCAAGGCTTAGGAATGCACAACGGAAATAATCTCCGTCGGTTTTCGGTCTTTCGTCGGCAGAAAAGTGCGAGTCGAACGCCTCTTTCATACTGTCAGGGGCGAGAAAGACACTTTCGTTTACGTCTACAAAACCTGCAAACCCGCTCTCTCTTGCCTCTTCCACGATTTGAGGAAAAGATTTTTCAGGGCATATTTCGGCTTTGAGCCTGTTTACCACCCACATACCCATTATGTTTTTCTGGTAGCGGATATAACCTACACCGCCTTCATTGGAATAGTTGGCACTACAGCTGTCTGCATCGGTATGAGCACGTTCCGACTTGATTCCCAGAAGCGACCACGTCCCCGAAGATATATACGGACTGTTTACTTCCATAGGAATACCTTCTACCGCACTTGCCGTATCGTGAGTTGCACATAATACAACCTCTATCTGTCCGCCCACCTCTTCGGCTATCTCAGGCAACAAATTGCCCACAATCGTGCCGGGTTGACAGGTTTTAGTGAACAGCACTTCAGGTAAGCCCAGCTTTGATATTATTTCTCTGTCATATTCGCACGTTGCCGCATTGACCAAACCCATAGTCGTGGCGTTGGTGTACTCGTGTTTTTTTACGCCCGTGAGCATATAGCTTAAATATTCGGGCATCATTAAATAGTCGG
>JBJFAG010000338.1:0-1642 GCA_051887795.1 Candidatus Coproplasma sp.
AGCATCAGCTTGCAAAATGGGCTGACGCAGACATCATAGTCTACGTCGGCTGCGGAGAGCGCGGCAACGAGATGACGGACGTTTTAAACGAGTTCCCCGCCCTTAAGGACCCCAAGACGGGCGAGCCTATAATGAAACGTACCGTCTTAATTGCAAACACTTCGGATATGCCCGTCGCCGCACGTGAAGCTTCGATTTATACGGGCATAACCATAGCCGAATATTTCCGCGATATGGGCTATAACGTAGCTATAATGGCGGACTCCACCTCCCGTTGGGCGGAAGCGCTGAGGGAGATGAGCGGCAGACTTGAAGAGATGCCAGGCGACGAGGGCTATCCCGCATACCTGTCAAGCCGTCTAGCCGAATTTTACGAGAGGGCGGGTATAGTTAAGCTGTTAGGTTCCAAGGAGCGTGTAGGCTCGGTTACCGCAATAGGTGCGGTATCTCCTCCGGGCGGCGATTTGAGCGAGCCTGTCTCTCAGGCTACCTTGCGTATTGTAAAGGTATTCTGGGGACTGAGTGCATCGCTTGCCTATAAGCGCCATTTCCCTGCAATCGACTGGCTGATAAGCTATTCGCTCTACGCCGACAAGATGAAGGATTGGTATGACGAAAACGTCAGCGCAGACTTTGTAAGGTACCGTCAATTCGTAATGACAACCTTGCAGGAAGAGGCGGCGCTGGACGAAATAGTGCGCCTTGTTGGTATGGACGCTCTGTCCTCCAAGGATAGACTGACAATGGAGACGGCTAAGATAATACGAGAGGATTATCTGCACCAGAACGCCTTCGACGATATAGATACCTACACGTCAATGCGCAAACAGTATCTTATGCTTAAGACCATTTACGAGTTTGATACCAATGCGAGAGAGGCGGTTTCCAACTATGCCTCGGTTGACGAAATTCTTAAGAGTAAGTGCAAGGAGAGAATAGGCAGAGCCAAATATATACCTGAAGAAAATCTCTCCGAGTTCGACGATATATTAAAGCTCATCAGTACGGAAATGAAGGCTTTGCAGGGAGGCGACAGTGATGTATAAGGAATATAAGACTATACGTGAAGTTGTCGGGCCGCTTATGCTGGTCGAGAACGTGGAGGGCGTCAAGTATAACGAGCTTGTCGACGTCGTCTGCTCAAACGGCGATATCAGGCACGGCAAGGTGCTGGAAATTAACCGTGACAAAGCCGTTGTACAGCTGTTTGAAAATTCGCAGGGCTTGCAGATCTCCAGCGCTAAGGCGAGATTTTTAGGGCATAGCCAGCAGCTTGCAGTATCTAAGGATATGCTCGGCAGAGTGTTCGACGGTATGGGCAACCCCCGTGACGGCGGCGCGCCGATAATACCCGAAAAGTTAATGGATATAAACGGCGAACCTATTAACCCCGCCGCACGTGATTACCCCGACGAATTTATTCAGACGGGTATATCCGCAATAGACGGACTCAACACCCTTGTAAGGGGACAGAAGCTGCCCGTGTTCTCTATGAGCGGTCTGCCCCATGCCGAGCTTGCGGCACAGATAGCCCGCCAGGCTAAGGTTCGCGGCAGTAACAGCAACTTTGCGGTAGTTTTCGCCGCTATAGGCATAACCTTCGAGGAAGCGCAGTACTTTATAGACGACTTCAAAAAGACGG
>JBJFAG010000339.1:0-1632 GCA_051887795.1 Candidatus Coproplasma sp.
TATTTGACCGACAAAATAATCTTCCAAAAGCGGAATAATCTCGGCGAGCAGGTCGTTTGCGTTAATCGGCAATTCATTTCTTAAGGTTTCATCTTGAGTATAATTTAAAGACAAGTTTTTCATAATAAGTACTCCAATAATTTTTTCACGTTCGTGCGCACCGATTGTGTACTTATATTATACACTCACTGCGTTTTACAGTCAAACAAAATGTAAAACGGAGAGAGGATAATAGTTTGTAGAAAAAGGACTTTGTTATGGTTAATTTGTCGATATTTGTTGAAAGGCTAAAAGAGTATATGACGGAACACGAATTGAATGCTACTACGTTAGCTCCCAAAATCGGTTTCAGTAGAATAACGATTTCAGGTCTTTTGAACGAGGCGCACGTTCCATCTACCGAAATTATGGTTGCTTTGGTTGAATACTTTAACTGTTCTGCCGATTATTTATTGGGGTTAGTGGAATATCCTCGCAACGTGGTTTTCAAACCTGTAAAGCCGTTTGGCGAAAACTTGCGTAAATGCCTTAAAGAGAGTGGAAAGAGCGAGTACAAGTTACAGAAAGAATTAAATGTCTCAAGTTCGTTGACGTATCGTTGGCTTAATAATAAAGCTGTTCCTACCGTTGAAAGTTTAATAAAGCTTTCAAAGTATTTTGATTGCTCTGTAGATTACTTATTAGGCAGAGAAAATTAAATAACCATTGATTGTAAAAGCTGTTTGTGATACTATATCAAGTTTTCTTTAATAAGAACAAATCTAAAAATTATGACGGCGGGCGTTTTTCAAACGCCCGCTTTATCTTTATTGGGATAAATGAAATTGAGTCATTTAATAAAAATGCGTATTAACGCAAAATTATTAGATATGTGGCATAGTTTACTGTATGCCAAAATGGCAAATACACTTGCAAATTGTGTTATGTCATTGTATAATTGTAATGTGAGGTGAGCTATGACGTTAAAGCAACTAAGAATAGAAAAGGGGTTGTCGCAGATTGACTGCGCTAAGTTCCTTCAAATTCCGCACAGGACCTATTGCCGATATGAAAACGACGAGAACAGGCAAGGAACAATAAAGTACCGTTATATGATGCAAAAATTGAGCGAATACGGTTTAATAGATGAAGAACATGGAATATTAACGGTAGCTAAAATTAAAGATATATGCTCGGAAGTGTTTAAGGACTACGACGTTGAATATTGCTATTTGTTCGGTTCCTACGCCAAAGGTAAAGCTTCAGATACAAGCGACGTTGATTTGTTGATAGCAACACCTGTCAGCGGTTTAAAGTTTTTCGGGCTTGTAGAAAGGTTAAGAGAAAGGCTCAAAAAGAAGGTAGACGTGTTGGATATAGGTCAATTGAACAACAATGCGACACTTGTACAAGAGATACTAAAGGACGGTATAAAGATTTATGTTCAACACAAAAGTTGTATTAGGAACACAGCTTCTCGAACAGACTAAAAGCGTTTGTGGATTTGAAAAGAGAGAGTGTTTTCGACAGTTAAAGAAATTTATAGACGGAGATTACGACGGCAAAATTTGTATCCTTTACGGACTTCGAAGAACAGGTAAGACTACGGTTTTATACCAGATGATTAGTAGTTTGCCCGTCGATAAAACGGCT
>JBJFAG010000340.1:0-6618 GCA_051887795.1 Candidatus Coproplasma sp.
ATAACATGGAACATCAACTTTCTCAATTTCCATTTTTAAATTTCATAATATTTTATCCTCCGAATTAACCCAACTGAATGTTCCAGCCTGCCAGATATCTTGCAAGCAAAATTGCATCCTTGCCGTTCACGGATCCGTCGTTGTTGACGTCCGCACCGCTGCTGATCTGGATATTTTCCCAGCCTGCAAGGTACCTTGCAAGTATAATGGCATCCTTACCGTTAACCAACGCGTCACCGTTGACGTCACCAAAGACAATGTCGGTGAAAGTTACCGTACAATTGGAAGTAGTAACTTCAACATCCTCTAAGCTGTTACCGAAACATTCTTCTGCAGATAAGGTTATATTTTCAGTCTCAACAAGCACGTCGTTTACTGTTTTGAACGTTAACGTAACTGCCGTACCTGAAGGAACGACTGCATCTGTACTCGTCCAGGTCATAACATAGGGATTTACGTCATACGAAGCCGAAGCCGTGTAAGAGGACTCCTTAAGGCAGGAACCCTGTTCTACACTTATAAGCTCGAAATTCTGGCTGTAAGTTACGCTAAGCTTAAGGTATGCTATAGCAGAAGAATCCTCACTTTCAATGTTAAGTTTAACAGTAAATTCGCTTCCTGCAGTCTTGCATGCAACTGTATTCATGAGGCTGGCTTCAATTCCACCGCCCTGGGGTTCTATAGGTGCAGGCTGGTCAGAACCCTCACCTTCACCGGGATTTTCACTGCCGCCGGGGTTATCTTCGCCGGAAGTGCTACCGCCTGTTCCGCCGCCTGTACTACCGCCTGTTCCGCTACTCTCTACAAGTGTATACTTTGCAATTTCTTTTACACAATCGCTACACTTATGTATGACAACGTCACCGTCCTCCACTTCCGTTAATTGAGTATGAGGACAAATAATATCCACATCAAAGGTTGCGGACTGAGCGCCATAAGATACGGTGACCGTCTTTGTACCCAAAGAAGAGCTGTCAAATCCGCTGAAGGTAAGACCGCTGCGAATAGGGTTGCCGACGCTATCTGTAATTAACAGACCTGCAATGTTCAAAGTATCGCCTATTTTATATACTGTCTGATAAGGTTCGCTCTTAACCTTTATAGCTTCAGCAGCATCAGTAGCACCGGGAGTATTATTGATATAAGGTAAGTTGCTGCTGCTGAAGTTCCAACCCAGAGACTTCAATGTGGTAATTGCTTCGTCATCGTTGGCGTAGAACATATTAGACTTGTGAGAAGTTGAACCATTAGCGGCAAGTCTACTGGTATTACCATAGCAGCTTACCAAGCCTTTAACTGTGGCCTCATCGCAAGCTGCATTACCGGCACACCATGCCCCACTTGAAACCGAGTAATTGACAGTATTATCAAACATCAGAACATTACTCAAATGCGCTTCATTTATGCAACCAACTACACCGCCGGCATATGCACTTGCGCTGGTTGTAGTATGGGCATGGGCTGTAACGGGAACACCCAAAATCTTAACGTAAGAACACATACCGTAACCGATAGCTTGCGAATAGATAGTATTGCCATAGGAATAGGTATTCTGGATGAAGGAATCCGATTCCGCAATACCCGCAATACCACCGACAAAGGAATGAACGTTAAAAGATAAAGCTTGACTAATAGTTTCGGGAGCAGAGACGTAACCGTTAGATACAAGTCTTATCGTTGTACCACTGACACCGCAGTTGATTATTTTACCCGAGCTGTAGTTCTTACTTGTGATACCGCCGACATAACCGCCGAATGAAGACGTATAGTATAAATCGGAACTCATTATTTCATTGACTGTGAAATTCAAAGTTGAATCTTTAACCGAACAATTCTCTATTGTGCCGAAGTTGTGGAGCGCTACAACGCCTTCCCAGCACTCCGTCCTATACATCGTATTTGTCAACGTGATATTTTCATAGTTAATATTTTTGATTGTACCATGGTTAGCTACGATAAATCCGCTGTATCTTGAAAGATTCTTTATGGTATGGCCTTCACCGTCTAAAACGCCGTAGAAATTGTTAACCGAAGCAATCGACTCAATATTTGAAAGGTCGATATCGTTTACCAACTTATAGTATTCGAATTTATTCGAATCCTGATTGCAATTACTTGCAAAGTATGATAAAGACGCTGCAGAATTAATTATGAACGGATCCTTTTCCGAACCGCTACCGCCATCATATCCGATTTCTTTTATATAGAACTTTGTTGAATAAAGAGTTTGAGTAATCGTTTCTTTCTCGCCGCTGCTGTTTATCCTATAGTATTTAACCTTATAATCTATAGTAAAGCTGCTGCCGAGCTTATCATAAACGGTAACTACGCCTGAAGGAGTAACGGAAGCAACCGCAGTATCACTGGATTCAAAGGTGAAATTACAACCGAGGTTATCGGTAATCTCTTCGGGGAGTCCGTTCATGTGCAGAACATCACCGCCCTTAACAATGTTATTTACCTTCCAATAACCGTTCTTGGTAATACCCCAGTCAACAGTTACCTGCTCAGAGCCATCTATTTTCTCAGACTCAATCTGATTATATAAACGCTTAATCATCATTTTATAGCGATCGACTGTGTACGTCTCGTTAATGCCGTAGATATAAACGTAATACCTTGTCAGAACTCCGCTCATCTTTGAAATGTTGTTGAACATGTCATATCCGAGGAACTGCTGCATAGTCTCTACGCTGATACCGCGATCTAAGCTGTTTATAGAATCGTGAAGATCATAATATCCGCTTTCAGGTATATTACCGTCAGCATCTGCTAAAGTGCTGAGCTGGTAAGAATAGCACATTTCAACACAGACTAATGAAAGCAAATACGTCTGATAGAGGTCGTATACAAATGCCTGACACTCTGCAGCCGTATCTGCGTTACCCTTGTTTACAGTCATGTTATTCAACAGAGTAACGTAATAATAAGCATCCTGAACGGAAGTAACTAAAGAGGATGAAGGATTCATTAAATCCATCAGCTTTTCACCCCTGATCGCATACGCATAGAGGTAGTCATAGTCTCTTTTTAACGTTGCATCACTGACAGCTGAACCCGCTTCCCTCATTGCAAGGTGAGTTGCAAGTTGGTTATATTTCGACAGAAACTCTTCTTTCCATTTTGAATAGCCTGCAGCGGTACCGTTAGACAAACCAAAATCGCTACTCTCAAAATTTGAAATAACGTTTATGTAATTATTGTAGTCAATTTTATTGTTTAAAGCATCAATGTTACCCTGTAACGTTTCAGTGCTTTGGCTTATCTGGTTACTCAAAACCCCAATGTTGCTATTCAAAGTCTGATAAACGTCTGTCAATTGATCTGACAGCTGGTTCATCATATCCTGCGTATTCTTACTTACGTTAGCTACGCTGGACGACTTTAAAAACGTTTCAACCAGACCGGCAACCTGCTTTATACCGGGAATCTTCTTGATTAATCCCACCGCCTCTGTAGCGATAGTTAACACTTTCAATGTCGTATCAATATTCTTATTATACTCAATTATCGTATCATAATTCGGGCTTGCAATCTCGAAATTATAAAAAACGTTATCGTCGTTTTCCTTGTTATTAATTGAAGCTAAACGACAATAATCCATATTGCTCATATTGCCATTGATTTCAGTGTTGATGCTTGATAAAGCGTAGGCGTTAACTGTACTGCTTTTTTTATCCGTGCATAATACTACGCCAAGACAAATAGCAACAGCTATAACTGCGCTTATCACGGCAACCATAACTTTTTTCAGCTTAGTCATTTTCATATCCTCCATTTTATTATAAGGTTTAATGTCTATGCGCGGAAATTTAGAGATTTTGACTCTCAAATTAATCATACGGGACATTAAACCATACCTTTTTACATGTTTTTTACATAATTATCTTACGTTTTTTATTTTATCACCACGAATATCACTTGTCAATATATTTGTCTAAGTTTACAATTTTTTTGTTGCTATATCCACAACGGATTAATAATTTTAAGCACAGGAACAATGATCAATCCGATGAGAATTGAAAGCCTGTCAGATTGAGCGGATTTGTTTTATCGGGTACTGAATTGCAAGCATTTTTTTAGCAATTTTTTTACTTATTTCCGCAGTCCGATTGTACAAGCAGCCTGACTATGCGTGTAGGGCGGTAAGGCAAAAGCCTTACCGCCCTACAATCATTTTCATTTTATATCATTCAAAGGTTACCGCTATGCTCTGCAGATAAGATACGTTTGTCGCATCGGCTAGACAACCTATGACTATATTCCCGCCTTCAACCGAAGTATACGTAATTGGAGTACCGTTCGTTAAAGTACCTTGATCTATGCCGTTAATGGTTATACCGTAACCCCAAAAACCACAAGACAAAGTTATCTTTGCGCCTGCCGTAACCTTTATGGTTATTGTACCCGTCTTTCCGAGATTCCAATATTCACCACCATTATGCGAAGCCACTCCGTTAAATTCTATATAAGAAGTTGAATCCACACCGTCAGAACATTTGAACGTCATTGCACTGCTTATTACGGTAAGACCGAAGGTTACGGTTATACTGTAGAAATAGTTATTGCTTCCGCTGATTAACTGAATTTCACTGTCAGCTGTTGCGGTGTATTCCCAGGAAGTACCCGTCTCTGCCGTACCTCCGTTATAATCTTCCCCGTTAATTTTTATGGTATAGTTCGTATAACCGCTGTAAGACGAAATGGCAATCTTTCCGCCATTAGCAATCTTTAAGGTGATTACCGTACCAGCATTAATCTGCGAATTATTTCCGCCGTTATCACGAATTAACGTACTGTTAGTTCCTTCAACGTATAATGTCGTATTGGCAATGTAAGTGTTATAGTTACCGCTGCTGCCAAACGTAATCTTAGTAATCTCGTCAATGGTTTTTATAACAAGCGGTGCAGTATCTGCCGTGAAGGTTATCACCTCGCCTGAGGTTAAATCGGTATAAGCATAAGTACCCGTACCGCCTGCCTCTAACGTTGCGGTGTTGTCTGTAATTACGTACTCCTCGCTGGTAAGTGCAGGCAAATCAACTACAACCGTTTGCGCATCGCAAGTACCCTCGGAAGCGGTACAGGTCTTGGTTGCCGTACCTGCGCTTTCCAAAGTAGCCGTAACTACCCAGTCGCTGTAAGCGTGAACGTGAACACCTGCAAGGGAATCAGCCTCGAAGGTTATTTCACCATAGTCTTCTCTGTCGTATGTATAAATCGACTTACCTTCGTTAGCGCTTGCCGTTATGGTATAGTTCTCTTCCGAAAGTACGGGAAGTGTTACTTCCTGAATTGCGGGAGTTTCCTCTTCACAATCGACGCAAGATCTCGTTGCCATACCTTCGTCCGACTCGGTAGGCGTGGTTACAATAGTCCAAGCCCCTTCGTACTCGTGAACGTGAACGGGAATTACGGAAGTGTCGATTACAAGGCTTCCGATGAAGTCGCCGTACTTACCCGTAATTGCAAGAATTGTAATGGTCGCCTTACCGTTCTTGTAGGTTATCTTATAGTCGGACGCAGGCAATTCATACCCTGCTTTAACCGTAACTTCGCCGACAATATTGAAGGTAATCACGGTGTCTAAACCTACTTGTACGCCGTTTTCGGGTTTAGCAGTCTCCATCGTACCCGTACCCGTCCAGGTGAGAATATCTCCAAACTTTGTGTTTATATCTGTAACGCAGTTGACTTGGGATGACGATGTATCACTAAGGATAGACGTATCTGTAAGAGTAACCGTTTTAGTCGTATCCTCGGGCAAGCTACCTTCTTCAAGCCCTGCAAGTATTCTGAGTGCGGTGTACTCTATTGACCAAAGGAACTTTGTGGAGGACTGAAGTCCGTTAGTTGCGGCGAAGATGTTTGCCTTGGTATAGTTTGCAGCCTCTTCTGCGGTGAGTACCTTACCGCCCGTTACAGCTTCGGTTATAGCGCCGTCGCCCGTGGAGCCGTATTCGCAGAAGTAGGCAGCTGTAGGCAGGTTGCCGCTCATTGCGCACCAACGGTCGGTCCTGTTGCCCGAACCGTATGCGGAAGTCGCATAAGCAGCGGAGAATGAACAGTTGATATATGCAACCGTTGCCGCTTCGCCCCAAGGTCTGCCGAGAGCCATTGCGCCGTCTGCAACCTTTCCGTCGTCGGTAATAGTACAGCTATCAAAGATATAGCCGTAGTCGGGCTTAGACGCCGAAGTATGTTTAGCCGCAGTCACGTAGCCGTTCTGGGCTGTACCCTTATCGGTTGCCGTTCTGCTTATAGCCATAATCGTGCAAGCCTCAAAGTAAGCCAAGCCTTTTTCGCCGCCGAATATGAAGTCTACGTTGCCGTCAATCTGCGACTGATAGAAATACGACCTGCCGCTCTTTAAATACAGAGTGTCCTGATTGCCGTATAAGTGGGTATTGTAAATTATCGCGCCGTCGCCGTCAATAGTCAATGCAACGCCCTGAGGGCTGGTGTATTTTGAAGCATTGCTTATGTAGTCGAAGTCGTTGCGTATAGTCATATTATACGTTTTGAAATAATCGCCCGTAACGTGCAGAGTTGCGCACTTCAAACCGTATTCATTGCCCGATACGGGGTCGACGGTCGATTCAACTGCGGAGTAAGTCA
>JBJFAG010000341.1:0-6602 GCA_051887795.1 Candidatus Coproplasma sp.
CCCGTATCCGACGTTACGAACTATTCGCTCACGACGCTGGTTAAGTACTACGACTGCGATGAAAAGCACGTTGAACACGTGGTAAATTTAAGCGTACAGCTGTTTAAACAGCTCCGTGTTCTTCACAAATTCCCCAGGCAGTATCTCAAAGTACTCAAGATTGCCGCAACCCTTCACGACTGCGGCATGAGGATAAAGTACTATAACCACCAGCGCCACAGCTGTTATATGATACTCAACTCAACGCTGTACGGCGTAACCCATAGGGAGATAGTCCTCGCCGCATTCACTGCATGCTGCCACAAGAAGGAGGATATCAACCCCTACGAGTGGAACCGCTTCAGGGACGTATTGCAGGAGGACGACGTAGAGATAGTCAAACGCCTCGGCGTAATGCTCCGCATAGCGGAGAGTCTGGACAGGAGCATGGCGGGCGTAGTCAAGGGAATAAACTGCGATATCTTAGGCGACTCCGTAATAATGAAGACCGAAGTTGAAGGAGACGCAACCTTAGAGATCAGGGACGCTTTGGCCGCTTCGGGTGAGTTTAAGAAGTCCTTCCGCAAAAATTTAGAGATACTCTGATTCAATTAAATTAACAAAGACACAGATGCCGCGTTGTGCGGCATTTGTTTTAGCGGATTACCGCCAATTAATATGGTTATATTAGCAAGTGCTTCCCCCAGAAGAAGGGAGCTGCTCACTCAAGTATTCCCCAAATTTGAAATAATCCCCGCCAAAGGAAAGGAGTCGGCCGACAAAGGCCTGCCGCCTGAAGAGTACGTCTGCGCCCTGGCAGAGCAAAAGTGCAGCGAGGTTTTCTCCTCTCACCCCGATTGCCTTGTAATCGGCTGCGACACTATAGTTGTTTTCGACGGTAAGGTGTTAGGTAAACCCAAGGACGAGGCCGACGCCGTAAAAACGTTAAAGGCGTTATCGGGCAAAACCCATCAGGTATTAACGGGTGTATGTATCCGCACAAGGCAAAAGAAGCTTGTTAAGGCAGACGTAACGGAGGTAACTTTCAATCAGCTTTCGGATGAGTTTATAAAAAGCTACGTTGAAAGCGGTTCGCCTATGGACAAGGCGGGCAGCTACGGCATACAGGACGGCGGAGTGGTAGGCAGTTACTTTGGCAGTTACACCAACGTTGTGGGGTTACCCGTAGAGCTTGTTAAGGCAATGGTTAAGGAAGCTTTGGAGAATTAACGGCAAGAAAAAATTATGAACAGACTAGTGATTGATTTAGGTAGCTGGACTACCAAAATTTATATGTTGGGTTGCGGTGTCGTGCTCTCGGAAGCGACGTGTGTCGCCGTCACCGAAGAGGACGGCGAGGTAGTGGTAAAAGCCCTCGGCAATACCGCAAGGGAGCTTTCGGGCAAAGCCGCAAAGGACACCCGTATAGTTAACCCCGTCTTTGAAGGGGATATAGTTCACCCTCAGCTCACGGCGCAGCTTCTGCAATACTTTCTGGAAAAGATAGAGATAACGCCCAAAAAAGCGATAAAGACGGAGGTTCTGTTTGTCGTATCGTGCAGCGCCGACGAAATTTTAAGGCAGAAGTATATCGACCTAGCCTACGACTGCGGGATAGGCAGGGTGTATTTTACCCGCACACCGTATGCGGCGGTACTCGGTCACAACGTCACCGTATCAAACACCCGCCCCGTATTCTGCCTCGATTTAGGTTACGGCAAAAGCGACGTCGCGGTATTCTCCTCTGACGGAATAATCTCAGGCTTTACGTTTAATTTAGGCGGCGGCAACATCGACGTGCATATTATGGATTTACTTGCGGAGCAATTCTCCGTACGCATAGGTGCAAACACGGCCGAAAAGTTAAAGAACACCGTCGGCAGTCTCATTGAGGACGATAATAAAACCTTAGTCATAGGCGGCAGGGATATGCTTACAGGCAACCCTTCGCAGACGGCAGTCAACTCCTCTGATTTACAGGGGGTAATTTGCCTGTACATCGATAAAATCTGCGAATACGTCAGGGCGATTCTGTCCGATCTCCCCGCAGAGGTTGCTTCAGCAGTGGCCGAGGGCGGAGTATATTTATCAGGCGGTCTGGCCAAGATGGATGGTATTGCCGATTATATTTCCGGTCGTTTAGGCATAGGCGTAAACGAGTGTGAAGAGCCCTCGCTTGCGTCGGTAATAGGCGGGTGTACCATACTTTCGTCGCCTCAGCTTTGCGAAATGTTTGCAACCGTCGATTAGTCCTTAAATACAGTTTTTTTTTAAAAAATTTTTTGAATACATATTGCAATTATAAATAATAGTGATATAATTGTATATGTTAAATGATTAAAATGGCATTTAGCGTTATTTGATTTGAAAAAGGAGGGGAAAGGTATATGTCGTCACAGCTTTTGTACACAGTAGGTTTACACAATTTACCCTATCTGAGCTTTGACATGTGCGCCATTGTTATCAATGCCATTGTCCTCATCAATTTCATATTAAATAAAAAGATTAGCAGCAAACTTTCAAGGTTATTCTACGCACTTGCAGTTTCCTCGTTAGCGGCGTCAATATTCAATCTCATCTGCGTTATGCAGAGCGTGGTGGAGATTAATTCACTGATAATCAGCATACTGAATATCTTCTTTATCACTTCATACAACATTTCAGGTATCGTATTCTTTATCTACGTTGTAAACCTTATTTACTGTAATGCCGACAATATTGTTTGGTGCCGCATAGCTACTGCGATTCTCTGTGCAATAGTCGGTATCGGTCTTGTTTTAAATATTCTCACCGTTTCGGGTATTACGCCTTTCATACACAGAAGCGTATACGTCTCCATAATGAACGGCTGTCAGTTGCTCTCAACTATCTTTGCCGTTACTTTGGTTGTCATAAATAAAAACAAGCTCAACAAAACGCAGCGTATTAACATCTATCTGTTCAGCGCTGTAAACGCCTTTGCAAACGTATGGCAGGTACTGTTGATTTACGAAGTATTCGGAATCCATATTCAGCTGGTATCGTTTGCGCTCTCGGTTGCGGTACTGCTTGCCTACGTAACGCTTCAGCGCCCCGAGGATGAAACCGACCAGGTCAGCGGAATGTTCAACGTACATACTCACGTTTACCGCACTAACGAAAGACTTCGTTCGGGCAAGCCGTTTATTGCGTTTGTCTTTGAACTTTCAAACATGGCGATAGTCAACACGACTTTCGGTATAAAGGGCGGTAACGAAGTGCTTAGGACAATGGCTCAGCGCATAAGACAGATACTTCCGAAGAACTTCTTACTATACCGTCTTAACGGTGCCCGCTTTGCAATCAACTTTAACGACGAGGCGGAGTATAATGAATTTGAACCCAAATTCAAAGCCGTGTTTGAAGAACCCGTAGAGGTTAACGAAACCAAAATCCGCATTGCATATACGGGCTGTATAATAGCAATGCCCACCGTAACGGATAAAGTTTCGGACATTGAGGAGGTATTAAAGTATTACCGCTCCTCGTCCAAATCTTCGGACAGGGTTATGGTTGCCGACAAAGAGGCAGTGGAAAAATCCCGCCGTAGGGAGCGTGTGGAATACGCTATTCAGAACGCTCTGAAAAACGGTGGTTTTGAAGTCTATTATCAACCCATCTACTCAGTCGGTGAAAAACGCATAAGCTCGTGCGAGGCGTTGCTTCGTTTAATCGACGCAGACCTTGGCTTTATCGGTCCCGACGAATTTATCCCCATTGCAGAAGAGACGGGCAGAATCGTTGAGATAGGCCACTTTGTAATGGAAGAGGTATGCCGATTTATTAAGGAGGACAATCCTTCGCAATACGGCATTGACTTCATCGACGTAAACCTCTCCGTCATTCAGTGTATGCACCCTGAAATAACCGAAGAGATCAACAATATAATTGAAATGTATAATGTTCCGAGGGGCATGGTCAACCTTGAGGTTACGGAAACGGCGTCGGCCAAGTCGTACACGCTTTTGCAGTCAAGGTTAAAGGAACTGCACCGCAGCGGCTTCACCATCTCGCTGGACGACTTCGGTTCAGGCTTCTCGTCGGTGGAATATCTAATCAACTTCCCCTTCGATATAGTCAAGCTTGATAAAGCCCTCGTCTGGGCATATATGAGTACTAAGAAGTACGAACCCATATTAAAGCACTATATGCCTATGCTTCACGGTTTAGGGCTTAAGATTGTTGCAGAGGGTGTAGAGACCAAGGAAATGCTTTACGCATTGGAAGATCTTGGTTGCGACTACATACAGGGTTATTATTTCTCCCGTCCAATTCCCAGGGATAAGTTTGTCGAGTATATCAAAAATGCGGCAAAGGGAATTTTGACGGCGTAAAATCAGACGTAAAATGTATTCGGCGTTTGTAAAAAGAACGCCGAATTTTATTTACTTTTTTTTGCCTTTTATATATAATTGTAATGTATGAAAAAGCCTAATCAACAAATCCGCAACTTTTGTATTGTTGCGCACATAGACCATGGCAAGTCCACCTTGGCGGACAGACTTATGGAGCTTACGGGCCAGGTATCCAAGAGGGATATGGAGGACCAGCTTTTAGATAGTATGGACATAGAGAGGGAGAGGGGAATAACCATAAAGCTCACCCCGGTAAGGATGTTCTACGACGCCGACGACGGCAACGAGTACATTTTTAACCTCATTGACACCCCGGGCCACGTCGACTTTACCTACGAGGTCTCCCGTTCGCTTGCCGCCTGCGAGGGTGCGATTTTAATAGTGGACGCAAGTCAGGGCATAGAGGCGCAGACGCTTGCAAACGTCTATCTTGCCTTGGATAACAATCTGGAAATTTTACCCGTTATCAACAAGATAGACCTGCCCTCCGCACGCCCCGACGAGGCTAAAAAGGAGATAGAGGACGTAATCGGTCTGGACGCATCCTACGCACCTTTGATCTCAGCCAAGGACGGCACCAATATCAAAGAGGTGTTGGAGGCCTGCGTAAAATACTTCCCGCCCCCCGACGGCGATTTAGAAGCGCCCCTCAAGGCCTTGATTTTCGATAGCTATTACGATAATTACAAGGGCGTAATGCTCTTCGTCAGAATTAAAGACGGCAAGGTAGAGGTAGGCGATAAGATAACCACCTTCCGCTCGGACAAGGTGTACGAGGTAACCGAAGTGGGCGTTTTTGCCCCTGCCCAGCTCCCGAAAGACGGCCTGTTTGCGGGTGAAGTCGGCTACATAGCCGCATCAATCAAATCCATTCAGGACGTGGCGGTAGGCGATACCGTAATCAATGCAGAGGACAGGGCCAAGGAACCCCTCCCCGGCTACAAGACGGTGCAGCCCGTTGTGTTCTGCGGAATTTACCCCCTGGACGGCAGCAAGTTCGGCGATTTGAAAGACGCCCTTTTAAAACTCCAGTTAAACGACGCGTCGTTGACCTTCGAGGCTGATACCTCCCAGGCGTTGGGCTTTGGCTTCCGCTGCGGTTTCTTAGGGCTTCTGCACATGGAAATCATGCAGGAGAGGCTTGAAAGGGAGTTTAACTTAGATATAATCACAACCGCTCCCTCGGTTAGCTACAGGGTTATAAAGACGGACGGCAGCGAGCTGTTTGTAGACAACCCCTCGCACCTGCCTCCCGTGTCGGAAATCGACTATATGGAAGAGCCTATAGTTCACACCGACATCTATTCGCCTCCCGACTATCTCGGCCAGGTTATGGATTTATGCAGGGATAAGAGGGGCGTATTCGAGCAGATGACCTATCTGGATGCAAACCGAGTCAAGCTTGAATACAGGCTTCCGTTAAACGAAATAATCTTCGACTTCTTCGACCAGATTAAATCCCGCACCCGCGGTTATGCCAGCTTCGACTATGAGTTTATAGGTTACGAAAGAGCCAAGCTGGTTAAGCTTGATATATTGCTCAATGGCGACGTGTGCGACGCACTCTCCATAATAGTCCACGAGGACGGTGCGTATTCCAGGGGCAGAACGCTGTGCGAAAACTTAAAGGATGCCATTCCCCGTCAGCTGTTTGAAATACCCGTTCAGGCTGCAATCGGCGGTAAGATTATCGCAAGAGAGACGGTAAAAGCAATGAGGAAGGACGTGCTTGCAAAGTGCTACGGCGGTGACATAACGCGTAAAAAGAAGCTGCTTGAAAAGCAGAAAGAGGGTAAAAAGCGTATGCGTACCATAGGCAGTGTAGAAGTCCCCTCCGAAGTCTTTATGCAGATTTTAAAGACCAACAAGGACTGATAGTTTTTATGCTTTTACGCTTTGCAAATAATAGCGATTATGCCGCAATGCTCGAAATTTACAGACCGTACGTCGAAGATACGACCGTGTCCTTCGAATACGTTGCGCCCACTTTGGCGCAGTTCAGCGCAAGAATGGAAGCGCTTGCAGGCATTCATTCCATAATCGTCTGTGTTGATAACGGCAGCGTAATAGGTTATGCCTATTCATCGCCTGCGTTTGTACGCACTGCCTACAGCTGGTGTGCAGATATTTCAGTATACGTCCGCAGCGATATGTTGGGCAGGGGCGTGGGAAGCGCATTGACTTCTGCCCTTTGCCGTATGCTTAAAGAATCAGGGTACCGAAAGGCGTACTCTCTTATAACGGAAGGCA
>JBJFAG010000342.1:0-6601 GCA_051887795.1 Candidatus Coproplasma sp.
ATCTATGATACTTTCACCAGATCGGGGATTTTCAACACCGTAATATACGTTTACTTTTCCCGTAAACAAATCTGTATCTGAACTATCACCTGACAGATATGCAGATTTCTGTTCAATGTATACACTACCTATCTCCGGTTCACCATAAAGATAACCGTTAGCCGACACCAGATATAAGTCGTATGCAGTAAGACTTTCGCTAGTTGCCGACAGAGTGCCGCCGTGAATACTTATCCAACCGTCGGAAGCATAAATCGCACTGACTATACCCCCATTTTCTCTGCCTTTTATTGTACCATCGTATATATGAATAAATCCATACGACACCGAAATACCGTTTTCGACTGTACCGCCATACATCATAAACCAGCCGTCCGAAATGGAAATAGCACTATACATCTCGGCATCCCCGCTTTTCACCGTACCGCCGTACATATAGAAAAATCCGCCCGCCTGAGCAATACGGCCGTTAACCGTACCGCTGTATATGTACAGATATCCTCTCGTCAGTGAAATACCTCCTTCAAGCTTTCCACCGCCTGATGAACCGCTTAGATCGCAGTCGCAAATGTATAGCGAACCGCCCTCTACCGAAATAGTCCAGATAGACGAGGGATTGCTTAAGGTGTAGCCGTTGAGACAGATCCTTACAGTACCATCAGTTATCAACAAGGGCTCGGTTAACTCCACGTCGCTCGTCAGATAATACGAACCTGCGGCAAGCTCTCCGCCTGTTGAAGTAAATTCGGTAAACGTAATCTCACCACTCGTCCCACTATATGCGTGCTTGTGGGGTTTAGCGACCTTGTAGGGATATTCGCCGTTTGTTGCGCTGTCGGTATTGTCCTTCACCTCGCATCCGCTTGCAATATACGTTGAAGCAGGCGACTGACTGAAATAACCGCCTGAAAAGGCGAGCGTGGGACTATAGGAAGAATTATGCCCGATAACCCCTTTGAAATAGCCGTCCGTAATAGTCAGCGTGCCTGCCGAAGTATAGATTGCAGGGTAAGATTGCGAGGACGTCTGCAAACCGTCGGAGACGGTTCCTCCGGAAATTATAGCCGTGCAGGCATCGGAATTCTGACTGCCTAAAAATAACTGTTTGCCCTTTGCCATGGAAGCCGAATTGCTGTTTATGCTGCCGCCCGTCATAGTAAACCCGGCATTTCCGCTTATATAAACACCGCCGCCGTCTGAATAATTGCCCGTCTCGTTTCCGTATATAGTGCCGTCCGTAAGAGAGAACGTACCGCCCTTTGCGTACACGCCGCCACCGCCGTCGTTTCCCTTATTAAACTCTATTAAACCTCCGTTCATTGTGAACGTGCCGTATAGAAGATATACACCGCCGCCTACGCCGTTGCTGTTGTATGCTGTGTTGGAGGAGATTTCTCCATCTTCCATTGTAAACGTACCATTGACAATATATACGCCGCCGCCCGGAGCATAATAGGTCTTACAGTCCTCAATCGAACCGCCTGTCATTATGAATTTAGATTGGCTTGAGGCAAGATATACGCCGCCTCCGCCGCCCGTACTCGTAGTGCTTATACACTGCGAGATGGTACCGCCGCTCATCGTAAACGTACCGCCGTAACCAATATAGACGCCGCCGCCGAAGTCGGTTACTTGCGCATTGCTGATTGCACCGCCTTCCATTATAAAGTCACCGTAATCGAGATATACTCCGCCGCCGTTTACGCACGTCTTTTCCGTAGAGGAATTATCGGTCGTTATCGTACCGCCCACAAGCTTTAACGTACCGCCTGCGACATAGATACAGCTTGCAGTGCTGTCGCCCGAAGCAGGCTTCATATTTCTTATCAAACCGTTGCCAGATGAAGTAGTATCTTTTATTGTCAGGTTGGCGTAACTAGACACGTTAAACACCGAACCCGTCCCACAGCCTTCTATGGTATATCCGTTGAGATCTATTTCAATATATACAGGATTTGCCTCCGTTCCCCTCAGATAAGCCGCACTGTCTAAAACCACGTCGTCCAACAGTATTATGGTTGCAGGGTTGCTTTGAGTACCCACACTTACTGCGGCTTGCAATGCTTCGGTAAACTGACCGTAATAATTGCTATCCACCTGCGCTACGTAAGTTTGGTTGGTATATTCTCCGTTATAATAACCTACTTTTTCACCCGTAAAATTGGGTGTGGCGTCTGCGCCGATCGTCTGTCTCCAGACTCGGTCAGAGTTGTTTTCATTTAAAAGATACGTAACTTCGCCAGAGGCAAACTGCCCTGTCGTTTTTACCGTAACGTTTTCCTTTCTGGTGCCTTTTGAGTTGCTCCAAATTTTAACCGCATAGCAGTTAGAAGTGGTAACGTCGAGCTTTTTCATCAAAGGATCCGTATCGTCCAATAGGGAAGCATTATAATAATTGGGCGTAATTGCGCCTATCTGATTATAATCCTCGTGGGTTGTTCCCGTAGGATAAGTAGTGCTGTAACAATAACTAATCGTTCCCGTGGCAGCCAATACTCCGTCGCCGATATCGTCCACGTCGCCGCTCGTTCCGTCGGGCTGATTGGGCTTTAAACCGATATAACCGAGTATACCGCCTGCATAACGGCAGTACGTAGAGTAAGAAGAACTGCCCGGCGTGATAATACCCGTATTATAACAGTTGGTTATATTTATTTTTGAAATGCTCGTACTGCCTGAAGCGTAGGCAACTATTCCCCCTGCATAGAAAAGGTTAGAAGTTACCGCACCCGTATTTGAGCAAGTTGAAAGCGAAACGCCCTTACTCCAACCGACTACGCCGCCTGCAACCGTACCCGTGTAGACGTAACTGCCGGTATCCGTGATACTGAAATCGCCTGACCTTGAAGTTTTTACGGTGGCATTATTATGGCAATTTGTAATAAGCGTATCAGTTGAATAAGAATAACTATTGCAAGCATAACCGACTATACCGCCTACCCTGCCTGCAGCCGTAACCGTAGTTGTATTAGTCGTGGAGCAACCGCTCAGTACTGCCTTTAAGCAACTGTCATAAGCATCAAATTTACCCGCTATGCCGCCCACGTCTAAATAACCGTTAACCTCGGTATTGCTTACAGTACAGTTTTCAATCGAGCCGTAGCTTAAATAGCCCGCTACACCGCCCGTGTTACATTCAAGCACACGGTTATCGGCAACACTCTGCAATGCGGTTATGGTAGATTCCGTTACCGTACAACCGCTGATTGTGCCAAAGCTATAGCCTGCTATCGCACCCAAATCGCTCTGCCCGTTCACGTAGGCGTTAGATATGGTAAGATTTTTAACCATACCGCTTTTACCTATAACGGAGAACAAACCCTGATATTGGTTTACTCCGCTGATATACAGGTTAGAAATAGTCTTCCCGTTGCCGTCAAAGGTACCGCTATAGCAATAATACGCTGAAGGTTCATATTGGTAACCGCTGACGTAGATGGGCGTCCATTGGTTGGAGCTGCTGCCGCCTAAATCTATATCCGCCGTCAGCATTGCGCATGCGCTACTGTTGTTTTTATCGGAAGATAAAAGTAAAGCAAACGCCTTTAAATCGGCAGCGTCATCTATAAGATACGGGTCGGACGAGGTGCCGCTTCCCGAAAGAGAACCGCCTGCAGCATATGCCTGATAATTTGCAGTTTCCCCGTGTTTCCACAGCAGCAGACCAAACAGAGCCGCTACTGCGCATATCACCGCTAACGTTGCGGCAGTTGCCTTCTTGCGTATTCCGAACATAAAAATTCCCTCCGTTGTTTCAGGGAGATCATCCCATTGAAACGTCGTGCAACGCTTTTCTCTAATCAGAAATGAGTGCACTTTTCTCATCTTCAGTTTACTTTCAAACAGAAAGTAAATAAAGCATAAGGATACGGAGATATTAAATCATAACCATTCATAACCTTTTTACACAGATACGAAGAAATAACACTATTGACATATAGCTCTGTAATAATGTAAAATAGACTTAAGCTTACAAAGGAAAAAAAGACTATGACAAAGACAAAACTGTTGCTTGTTGAGGACGACGATACTCTTCTTGAGAGTATGAGCAACTATTTTCAGACCGAATACGACTTAATTTGCGCCCGTTCCTTAGCTCAGGCACGGCTGTTGCTCTGCGACGGAATGCCGGACGTATGCGTTTTAGACTTGATTTTGCCGGATGGAAACGGCTTGGATCTGCTTACTAATCGGGAGCTGACCTGTCCCACCGTCATCTTAACCTCGCTTGCTGACGACGACGATCACGAAGACGGGTTAAACGCAGGGGCTAAAGATTATCTCATAAAGCCCGTATCTATGCGCATACTTGCCAGACACATCTCATTAAGGCTTGCGCCTACTTCCAAAGCAATTCTATCGTATGGCAAGCTTACCATAAATACCGTCAAGCGAATGGTGAATTATAACGGCTCTACAATACCTCTCACTTCTTCGGAATTCAATATTCTGCTGTATCTTTTTGAAAACGCAGACAGCTTTCACACGGCAGAGGAGATATATACCGCTGTATACGGCGATGCGTTTTTGCAATCTACCACAATCAAAATGCACCTTTCAAATCTGCGTTATAAGCTTGCACAGGCAGCGCCGCAGGAACAATATATTCAGACGGCTTACGGCAAGGGCTATCGTTTTATAAAGGATCCGACGGTATGAAAAATAAATTCTTAAACATAATTAAACCTTACTTGGCATTGCTTATTTCTGCCCTATTATTAATCATTACCATCGTCCTGCCCGTGACGCTGGATAACGCAGAAAACAGTATGGCGGAAAACATAACCCTTTCCTACGAGCGCACCGTCTACGACAAAGAATATAACGAAATCGGAGTAGCTACGGGGGATTTTATCGGAACGGAAATTTCGGCTATCGGTGAGATAAGCAGTATTTTGTACGTCAACCACATACCCGAACAGTTTGTCACCCCGTCCGAAGGCATGCAAAAGCCTTTTACAGCAGGCAAAATCGAAAGGTTGGATAAGCTTACCAAAGCCGAATACGGCACTTTACAGTTTTTCTTTTTTAACCTTGACCCTATGAGCGAGAACTTTGCCGAACAGGCAGAGGGGCTTTCACACTTCCGCACGGGCACACAGAGCACGGCGGCGGTTGATTTTTATCTGCCGTACGCCTTCGACGCCGCAACTGTATTTTGCCATAACAGTTACGTCTTTACGGCCGGAGATATGGGTGATTACAGCCCGACGGACTATCTAGACAGTTACATAGCAAGCTCATTTGTACCCAACAACGTAACTAAAGAGGCACAGCACCTCACCCTCTCCTTCCCCCTTAACCAACGCACGATAGACCCCGACCGCTTCCATGCGGCACGAATTGTAACCATTCATTATCTGGCAAAAGACGGCGTGAGTTTTGCCGGGGCATTACCGTTGGCAGGGGCGCAAAACAACGTAAAATCTGCCGTCAATTCAAGACTGGTATGGAATATCACATTCCTTGCCGTAGTTTCTTTCGTTGCCGTAGCATTCCTCGCACTGTCACTTCTTAAACGCAACCGTGCTTTAATGGGTGCCTGCGGCATATCTGTATGCGGCGTTTTATTCTTGATTGCAAGCTTTATATCCCTTTCAGGTCAAGCGGTTACAGGCACAAAACTTCTATATGTTGCCTGTTCGCTATTGCCGCTCTTCGCCCTGCTATCATCACGTCAGAAGGCTAAGGGCTGGGAAGAGGCTTGGGTTGCCTCGCTTGCGGTTTCCGCTATCAATGCTGTGCTTTCGTTGGTATTTGCCCTAACCGTATTCAGCAGTCTTACCTTATACTACAAAGTGGCAACCCCCTGCTTTTCAGCTATTGCCTTAGCTTTCGGAATACTTAGCTTTTACGGTGATAAAAAGCCATTTATGCTGTGCCATAACGTTATCGCAGGCATAAGCGCAACAACGGCGGTGTTTATCTGCGTTACGCCTATCGTCTTTCTGCCCGCTTCAACGCTTTGCATCAGCCTATCCGCACTCACTGCGCTTTATTTCATTATCGGTGACATATTCCGCACCGAACGGCGAAACCGTGCCCTCACCGAAACCCTGCAAATCGAAGTTGCGGCACAGACTAACACTTTGAAAAACGCACTGTCGGATAGAGAAAGGATACTATCCTTTCTATCACACGATTTGCGCAAATCCTCAATCAGCATTCAGGCGTTAACAGACGAGCTTGCCCGTTCTTCGCCCAACGACCATGTTACCAACCTGACAGGCAAAATACAGGGTAAAAACAAAATCGTTTTGGAATCGCTATCGGAAATTTTACAGTACGCCAAACGCAACTACTCCGACGAACCCTTTGATACGGTTCCGCTTGCCGATATGTTCGATAAATTATCTGCTCACGTTGCGGAGGACTGCAAGGCATACGGCATAACGCTTCACATACCGTCGACAAAGCTGGCGGTATTCGCCAAGCCAAACTCACTTTTCTCTACGCTGTTTAACTTGGTTTTCAACGCCATGGAACACGCCCATTGCACCCAAATTTCAATCACTGCACGGAGAGCGCAAAACAACGTTATTATCCGAGTACACGATAACGGACAAGGTCTGCCCGACGGAAGAGACATTTTTACCCCCAC
>JBJFAG010000343.1:0-6599 GCA_051887795.1 Candidatus Coproplasma sp.
GTTAAAGGCGAACAGACGGGTACCGAAGGGTGCCTTTCCGTCAAGGGCAAGTACGGCGTTGTAACCCGCCCCGAAAAGGTAAAGGCCGAGTACCGTGACAGAAAGGGTAAAAAGCATACGGTGACGGGTGTGGACCTGTTTGCACGCTGTATGTGCCATGAGTTCGACCATTTAGACGGCATACTCTACGTGGACAGAGCAACCGAAATGTACGATAACGAACCCGACGAGGATTAATATGAAGATAGTTTATGCAGGTACCCCACTATACGCCGTTGAACCCTTAAAGGCGCTGACAGAGGGCGGGGAAGAGGTGGTTGCCGTTATAACCCAGCCCGATAAACCAATCGGCAGAAAGCAAGTTTTAACCCCCTCGCCTGTAAAGGCATATGCTATGGAGAGGGGTATAAAAGTCTACGACTTTGAAAAAATCCGCGACCACGTCGAAGAGATTAAGGGGATAGGCGCAGACCTTTTAATAACCTGCGCATACGGCCAGCTTCTAACCGAGCCTGTTTTAAAGGCTTTCCCTTTGGGCGTGTACAATCTGCATGCCTCGCTTTTGCCCCTTTTCAGGGGAGCAAGCCCCATTCAATCGGCCATACTTGCGGGTGAAACGCATACGGGCGTAACCGTCATGCGTACCGAACTCAAGCTCGATTGCGGGGATATACTCCTGGTTAAAAGGTGCGAGGTGGGGGATAAGACCTACGGGGAGCTTTCCGAAGAGCTTTCCCACCTCTCCGCTATAGCTGCGGTGGAGGCGGTTGAAATACTTAAACAGGGCGAACCCCAGCTATTATTGCAGGACGAGGCCAAGGCCACCTTCTGTAAAAAGATCAATAAAGCCGACGGCAGGGTGGACTTTTCAAAGACAGGCAGAGAGGTTGCAAACCTCATCAACGCTTTCAGCCCCGCCCCTGCGGCCTTTTGTATGCTGAACGGAGCCATAGTTAACCTTTTAAAGGCCGTTCCCTGCGACGGCGACGGCGTGATTGGCGAGGTTATAAAGGCGGATAAAAACGGAATAATAATTGCCTGCGGGCAGGGTGCGGTGCAGGTACTCAGCCTGCAGTTTTCAGGCGGTAAACCCATTAAAGCTGCGGACGCAGTCAACGGAAGAAAGATAAAGGCGGGCGATAAACTTGACTAATCCCCTTGCAGACCCCTATTTAATTTTATCAAAGGTATACGTAAACGGGCAGTTTTTAAAACAGGCAATCGCCTCAACCCCCGTTGAACCTTTAAATAAAAACCGCACGGTAAAAATTTGCTACGGCGTATTGGATAAGGACTGTTATTTAGAGAATATTATAGGGGTAAACGCCTCCGAACGCCCTAAAACAACCGTCAGGATAATACTCAAAATAGCCCTGTATATGCTGGAGTTTATGGGCAAGCACGACTATATGGTCGTGGACAGTGCGGTGCAGTTGACAAAAAAGCTGGGCAAAGGCGGTGCGGCGGGGTTTGTTAACGCCTTTCTGCGCAGTTATAAACTGCCCGAAGAGCCTGCGGGCAGGGACGAAGCGATAGCTTTCAGGTGTTCCGCTCCCCTCTGGCTGGCTAAAAAGCTGAGAAGAAGCTACAAAGACGAGGCCGAAGATATTTTAAACGCTCCCTCGCTCGGTCAGGGGGTAAGGTTTGTTTCGGGTGCGGAAAATTATTTAGATAAACCCCATACCGACACACCGTTTAAGGACGTGTATATATTCGGCAACTTTGAGAGGGACGAGGGGTTCTTTACGGGGGATTATACCTTTCAATCGGTGGGTTCGGCCGCCATTTGCAACGCCATATCCCCGTGCGAAAGGCTGCTTGACGCCTGCGCCGCCCCCGGCGGTAAGTCGGCATATCTCGCAAGTAAATGCCAGAGCGTAACCTCCTGCGAGCTTCACCCCCATAGGGTTAAGCTCATTGAAGAGTACTTTGAACGAATGGGCGTTAAAAACGCTGTCGCCATGCAGGCGGACTCCTCCGTCTTTAACCCTGAATTTGAGAACGCCTTCGACGGCGTTTTGTGCGACGTACCCTGTTCGGGTACGGGGGTTATCAACGAAAATCCCGATATCAAGTTAAACA
Organism: Candidatus Coproplasma sp.; assembly: GCA_051887795.1. Lineage (GTDB taxonomy): Bacteria > Bacillota > Clostridia > Christensenellales > Borkfalkiaceae > Coproplasma. Next base: position 2,083 of record JBJFAG010000343.1, read on the forward strand.
GAAAGGAGGGGGATATTGCGGCACTTGGCGCCATTCAGCTGGGTATATTGACCAACTGTTCGCGCTACGTCAAAAGCGGCGGTACGCTGTACTATTCCACCTGCTCCGTTCTCCCCGAAGAGAACGACAGTATCGCCGTAAACTTTTTAAAGGATAATCCCGACTTTACGCTGGCAATCCCCGCCTCGCCCTTAAATCATAAGGTAACCAAGTACGGTTTGCAGTTTCTGCCCCATATATCGCTGGGTGCAGGGTTCTATTTAACGGCTTTCAAAAAGGCATAGTCGGCGGTGTAGGTGAATATGAAGAGCATTATTCAGGATTTAAACTTCCGGCAAATTGAAGATTTGGTGCTTGAGCTCGGTGAAAAGAAGTTCAGGGCGAAACAGCTGTACGAGGGGCTTATGCAGGGCAAGCGCATAGGCGAAATTAACCTGCCCAAAGCCTTAAGGGAACAGCTGACAGAGAGATACGAAGATTGCACGATTGAGATTATAAAGACCCTTACAAGCTCCGACGGGACCGAAAAATACCTCTTCCGCCTTGCTGACGGCAACATAATAGAGGGTGTATTCATGAAGTACAAGTACGGCAACACGCAGTGCGTATCCACTCAGGTGGGGTGCCGCATGGGCTGTAAGTTCTGCGCCAGCACCTTAGGCGGCAGGATAAGGGATTTAACTTCGGGTGAAATACTCTCTCAGGTGCTTGTGGTAAACGCTATGCATAGAGAGGGTGCAAAGCGAGGAGTAACCAACATAGTTTTGATGGGCAGCGGTGAGCCTTTAGACAACTATTCCAACGTTGTAACCTTTCTCCGCAACGTCTCCGCGGAGGGCGGAATTAACATTTCCCCCCGTAATATATCCCTTTCAACGTGCGGTTTAGTCGATAAAATGTACGACTTGGCCGAAGAGGGATTGCCTGTAAATTTAACCGTATCTCTCCACAGCACGACGGATAAAGAGAGGGCGAGGACCATGCCCATCGCCAATAAGTGGACCATTGCCGAGATTTTAAAGGCGTGTGAAAACTACTTTAAGGTTACGGGCAGGAGGTATATATTCGAGTATGCTTTAATTGCAGGGGAGAACTGCGACGCCCGCCATGCAGAAGAGCTTATCAGCCTTTTAAAGGGTAGGCCCTGCCACGTAAACTTAATCAGGCTTAACGAAGTTAAAGAGCGTACCCTGATGGCGGCCGAGGAGAAACAGGCGTATATATTCCTGGGTTTACTGCAAAAGGGCGGGCTTTCGGCTACGCTTCGAAGAAGGACGGGCGCCGACGTGGGCGGAGCCTGCGGACAGCTCCGCGCTTCGCATCTGAGCGGAGAGGAATAAAAGTCGACGGATTTTTTTGGGAATTTAAAACGGCTATTGCGTCTGAGCATATTGCATGATAAAATATAACTGAACCTGAATTATTAAAGGAGGGATAGTTATGAGTTTTAAGAAACTTAAATTGGCTGCGGGCATAGTTGGATTAGCAGGCGTAATATTAGCTGCGGCATGTTATATCCTTTCCCTTGTCATTGCAAATACGGCAAACGCTAGCGGGCAGGATACCGGTTTCGATATGCTTGCAATAGCAATCGTATATATAATATTCAGTATCCCCGTCGCTGTCTCGGCGGTGGTAGAGTTTGTGTTTTCAATACTATACATATCCGCTAAATTCAAAAGGCGTCCCTTCTACATAGTCGGTTGCGTTTTGACGATTTTAGACTTTTTCGTCTGCTTTGCCGACCTCTACTTTGCAATAATCATAAGTCAGGTGTTCACCAAGCCTATCGTGGTGATTATGTCTTTAGTCTGCCTTTTGCTTGCAGTGGCGGGCTTTGTTTTAAAGATTATTTGTGCAGTTAAATTCAAAAAAGCAGAAGATTTGCAAGCTGATGACCGGATTGCAAAGAGCAAAGAATAAATAAAAAAGAGCAAAGATTAACTAAAGGAGAAAAACAGATGGCAAAAGTTGCACCCTCGATTCTTTCAGCCGATTTTTCGGCAATGGGTCAGGCAATTAAAGATATTCAGGCTGCGGGGGCGGACCTCGTACACTGTGACGTCATGGACGGGAGCTTTGTGGAACCCATAACCTTCGGCGGGCAGATGGTTAAAAATATCCGTAAAATAACCACCCTGCCCCTGGACGTTCACCTCATGATAGAACACCCCAAGACGCAGATTAAATTCTTTGCGGAAGCCGGTGCGGATATCATAACCGTACACTACGAGGCGTGCAACAAGATTTCCCCCACCTATCTGGAGGAGACGTTAAACCTCATTAAAAGCTACGGTGTGAAGTGCGGAGCGGTAATCAACCCCGACACCGATGCGGAGAAGATCTACCCCGTTCTGCACCTGTGCGATATGGTTTTAGTTATGTCGGTATTCCCCGGTTACGGCGGGCAGAAGTTTATCCCCTCTTCATTGGAGAACGTTAAAAAGCTTAAGGAATATGCTTTAAACAACGGGTTGAACTACGATATCGAGATTGACGGTGGCGTAACCGTCGACAATGCGGAAGAGATAAGAGAGGCAGGCGTAACCGTGCTGGTTGCAGGCTCTGCAGTGTTTAAGGCAGAGGATATGTCCAAGGCAATCGACGTTATAAGGGGTTAAATATGAAGGGTATTCTGCTTTTGAACGGCGAACCCTACCTTGAAAATATTGACGCCGAAGGCGCTTTCGTTACCTGTTGTGACGGGGCGTATGAGTGGGCTAACGGACGGGTGAGAATTGACGAGAACGTGGGGGACTTCGACTCCCTGCCCTATATCCCCAACCCGCCGCCTACAGAAATTTACCCCGCCGAAAAGGATTTTACCGACGGCGAAATTGCTTTGAGAAAGCTTATTGCAAGGGGAGTTACCGAGGTGGAAATCTACGGCGCAGGCGGCGGCAGAGAGGACCATTTTTTAGGCAATTTACACCTCTTATATTTTGCGCATATGCAGGGGGTAAAGGCAAAGATAATAACCCAAAGTTCAATAATTTTCGTCGGGAGCGGAAGGGTTGAATTAAACGGAATTAAGGGTAAGACCTTTTCGGTGTTACCTTTCGGCGGGAAAGTGCATATAATGTATGGCAGGGGTTTTAAATATGACTATCCCGAAAGTCTCTCCTACGGGGAGTGCAGGGGTATATCCAACGTGGCCGTTGAGGATAGCGCCGAGTTGGAGTTTGGCGAAAACCAGACCGCCCTTGTAATCATCAATAGGGGGGAAGTATGACCATAATCTGCATTAAACCGCCAAAGCCTGTAAGGAAAATTTTAAAACTGTTTAAAAGGGGTGCATAAAAATTGCACTCTTTTTTGTTGCAAAAATAATTTTCACAGTTTACTCACCTTGTTTTCTTGATTAAGCTATAAATTTTTGATAGAATAATTACGTTATGAAAAAGTTATTATCTATTGCATTGGCTGCGGCGTCGGTTGCCACCTGTATTGCTTTTGCGGGCTGCGACATGGGCGAAGCTATCGTAAACTATACCCTCTCCGAGGACGGTACCTATTATATAGTAAGCTCGGTTACGGGCAATAAAAATGCGTTGAAAAGCTACGAGATACCCTCAACCTACTCCGAGCAGGAGGGGGGAGAGCAGTTGCCTGTCACCGTTATTGCCGACCAGGCCTTTTATCAGTGTACGTCACTTAAAAGCATAACCATACCCGATACGGTTACGACGATTGGCAATGCGGCGTTTGCCATGTCAGGTATAGTGTCGATCGATATTCCTGACAGCGTGGAGACTATCGGCTACTCAGCATTCGGTCTGTGCAACTATCTTGAAGAGATTGTAATACCTGCAAACGTTACTTCGCTTGGCGACAGGGCGTTTGTACGCTGTCCCCATTTAAGACGTGCGGAAGTCTATGCCAATATCACCGATTTGAAATACGAGACGTTTTACAATTCGCTCGGGTCCTCCGGCGGTGAAACGCTTGTCGATTCCGAGCTTACGGAGGTAGTACTTTCGGCATCAATAAAAAAGATCTGCGTTTCAGCGCTGTCGGGCAATATAATTTCCGATATCTATTTTATGGGTTCAGAAGAGCAGTGGGACGAGCTGTATTTTTACACCTTCACAACCAACGACAAAGGTGAATCAGAGGAAAAAAAGGTGGAAAAGAGCGCTATCGTTCCCTCTACCACAATCATTCACTTCGACTACGTCCCTGAAAAATAAGGGGTTACGTATAATAAAAAACGAGTTCCCGAATCGGGAACTCGTTTTTTGTTTGATTTAAAATTCTGTTACAATTGCGGTAAATAACATATACTTTTTGCAGTTGAAAATATTATGAAAAGCGTAACCTAAGTTACGCTATCCCTAAAAAGCTATGCAAAAAGTTTTGCCGTCAGTTTGCCTGACGCAAATGCTAAAATACTTATGCCCTCTTAACTGTCTTAAGGCACCTTGCACAAACGTAATCGGTTACTACTTTGCCCTCTGCATTGACGTAGGAAACCTTCTGCACGTTTGCCTTAAAGGTCCTTCTCGTTCTTCTCTTGG
>JBJFAG010000344.1:0-1624 GCA_051887795.1 Candidatus Coproplasma sp.
GCTGTCCGCCTCCCTCACCTGTGACGCAAGGGCAAAGCCGTCCATCTCGGGCATCATCACGTCGGTTATTATCAGATCAACCTGATTGTCCTCAAAATACTCAACGGCCTGTCTGCCGTTATAGCATGCCGTTGCCTGATAACCGTTCTTTATCAGCCCCGAACAGATTATTTCGTTTATTGCCCTGTCATCTTCCACAACTAAAATTTTAATCATACTTCACCGCAACTTGCTTGTTTTGCTACATTTTACTATACGTTTGTTAAAATATTGTTAACATAGCCTTGTATTTTAAAACCGTCGGGGTGAGTTGCCCGACGGTTTTTTTAATTACTTTTTCTTCTTTTCTTCACGACGCTTGTCGTTGATGATTTGCAGGGCGGCTTCGTCAATGACCTTTATCCCCTCCTGCTTGGCTATCTCAACCATCTGGGTTAATGCGGCTTTTAAGAATATTCTGGGTATCTTCGTAAGCTTGGCGCATGCCCCGTCGGTGAAGGATACTTCGGGGTCTATGCGCTTTGCCGCGTAGATAACCGAGTTGACGTCCCCCTCCTTTGCCTGAATTTTTTCTGCAAAGGGGCGTTTAAATCTGCTGCACCAGAAGTTGGTGCTGTCCCTGTAGCCGTAGTCGACGGGAACTGCAGGGAAGCAGGCAGGATCGATGCCGTTCAATATGCCTTTATAGTGCTTTGACTTCATTAAAATTCTGTCTATCTTTAAGATGAAGTGCGCGCCGAACTTGCTGGTTATGCCGTTGAAATTCCTGTAGGGAGGTTCGTACCCCTCTAAACAACCCGCCTTGTCGATGTAGGCGTCCTCTAAGCTGTCGTCCCAGCTGCATTCAAAAATCTGAAAGCTTTCGGCAATCAGTTGAGGGCGGTTTTCACCCAAGTCGCTGTCCTCTAAGGTGAAGATGCAGTTTTTCATCTTTTCGGCCGTAGTCTCGCCGGGGAAGCCTAAACGCACCGCTTCCTTAAAATATTTACGTTTATCGGGTATGAAGTTGAGCGTTGCCCGCTTTGTACGCAAAATATTTTGCGCCGTGTTGGAGCTGTTCCTCGCCTCTAAAATCATTGCATAATATCCCTTACCCGCAATGTAATAGGGGAAACACAGCGAGTATGCGCCAAGGTTGGTTAAGCCGTCCTCCGACGTGGTGGAAATCAGGATCGTGGGCATGGGGAAAAAGGAAGAAGTCTGGTAAAAGTTGTCTACTATTCTTACGTTTTCAAAGTCTTTCATTTTATATCACCTCACGTAAAATATTATACGCCTGATGAGTTTATTAGTCAATAGCAAGTTAAAAAAGTTACGGACAAAAAAGTACCCCGATTTGCAAATCGGGGTGTGAAATATTTAAGTTTATTCCTTGCCGTTCCAGCAGTACGTGCAGAGATTTTCTTCGGGCAGGCCTGTTGCCTTAATCATATCGTCAAGACGGTTAAAACGCAGTGAGGTGAAGTGCAGCTCTTTGCTTATCTCCTCCTCCATCTTCAGATACTTTTCGGTACCCGGCGTGGAGTATTCCTCCAGCATTTCAGGGGTGGGAATACAGCCCTCCAGCCTGGTTATTACCCGACGGGCAATCAGCTCCATCTCCGAGGTCGAACGGGAGAAGTTT
>JBJFAG010000345.1:0-1622 GCA_051887795.1 Candidatus Coproplasma sp.
CGTACAATAAACGAGCCATTGCATAACCGCCGTCTCTTCTGTAACTTATAAATATATCCATAACGATTCCTATCTCTTCAAAGTCATTTTATAGCAAGGCACACCGTGTACACCGGGGTATTCGTACTCGATTTTAAACCCTAACCTCTGATACAGTCTCCATGCCCCGTCGTTTGCCGCTACACATTCAAGCGTGCAGAAGTCTTTGCCTGCTGTCAGACTTTCAATCAATGCCCCCGCAATGCCCTGTTTGCGGCAGGCGGGGTCGACGGCTATATTGGCGATATAGTAACCGTCCTTTTTTTCACCCATTAACGAATAGTAGACCTTAAAGACGTGTTTAGTCCTTTCATCTTCTTTGACGTTCGCTAATTTAAAGGCCCGTGAGATTGCCACCTCCTCTTCAACGAATGGGGTCTGTTTTGAAACCGCCATACCTGCAATAAATCCGTCAGCCAAAACGGCAACCGTGATATTCTCCCTGTTGTACAGCGTGGGCAAATCAATCATACGTGCAATGACTTTTATACCGTCTTGCATACTGTCAAACCAGTTGGGGTAGATATATAGATCGGTTAAATATATCAGCTTAGCCACCTGGTCTATATCGTCACCGGGTTGCATCTTGCGAATTGTAAAATCCATTTCATCCCCCTATTCAAAAGTCTTAACGATTTAATTTTAATATCTGAACCATTATTTGTCAATACCTACTAAAGCTTTTATAACCTTAACAACCGAAAAGATTTTCGTTTCTTTGCTTGACCGTACGGCAATTACGTATTATAATGGAAACAAAAATTACGGATTTTGTTTCCTATGAAAGAACGCATAATTACACAATCTATCGAGGGCTTAAGGCGGGAAGGTTTGAAGTTTTCGGTCGACTCTGTTGCCAGAGCCCTTAATATTTCAAAGAAAACTATTTATAAGTATTTCCCCGATAAGCAGTCGCTTGCCATAGCCATTTACCAGAGGTATTACGGCGATATCTTAACACGGGTTTCGGATGTCGTCCGCGATAAAGCTCAGCTCTCCCGTCGCAGCTTGCTTTGGATATATTACGACGCCAAGCTTATGACGAGCAGTGAAATTTTTAATAAATACAAGCTCAACGCCGCCCTTGAAAGCTACACAAAGGAGCAGAACGACAGGCTGTTTAATGCAATTTATCCCGCCCTGGGCTGCGGGCCCGATTGTGACGGGGAAGCACTGCGAATTATTATTGACGGCACTTTTGAAAAGCTGTGTACCAGACGGCAGGGGGCGGAGGAAGTTATCGATTATCTGGTTAAGGTGCTGACATGATAGTATCAATTCTTCGCGTCTTTGCCATAATCTGCACAGCACTCATCTGCGGAAAGCTGGTCTCTAAATTAAAGCTGCCCGCCATTTTGGGCTGGCTGATTGCAGGGATAGTATTCGGACCCAACCTTGCAGGTATAGTTACAGCAGAAATAACAAATTCCGATTACTATAAAATCTTCATAAAGCTCTTCGAGTGCTTTGCAGGCGTGATGATCGGGCGGGAGATCGTGTTTAAAAAAATCGCCAAATCGGGCAAGCAGATTATCGGCATAACCTGTATCCAATCCATAGGCACCTTTTTATTCGTCAGCGGT
>JBJFAG010000346.1:0-6584 GCA_051887795.1 Candidatus Coproplasma sp.
GGTTCAAGGGGTTGGACCTGCCCCGGAAGTTTGGATTATACCGAACAGGACTATAAACTCTATTTAAGGGAATCGGAGCGGTTTAAGCTCTGTTTTAAAGCCGTTGAAAAGATCAGGAAGGACGGCGATATTTTAATTGCAATGATACATTATCCCCCAATGAGTCCTAAACTTTCAGATACGTTATTTACGGATATGTTTAAAGAAAATAGGGTGGACAAGGTGGTATTCGGGCATATTCACGGTCAGGCGTTTTTCCCTTACAGAACGGTAAAAGACGATATTGAGTACGTCCTTACTTCATGCGATAAAGTCGGATTTGCACTGCAGCCGATACTCATAAATTAATATTATTGAATATTGTAAAGGGTGTTTTTGATTAAGCTGTAAAATATTTATATTTTATTTTTGCTATTCCCTTTACAATATTTTTTTAATATGCTATACTTTTGCAAGTAAATATAAGGCGATTTAATACATATGCTTAAATCAAAAGATTTGTTAGGTTTGAGGGATATTTCGGCAGAGGAAATCTGCCTCATCCTCGACACCGCTGAAAAAATGAAGAACCATTTGAGAAAGAGTGAAAAGAGTTTTGATCTGTTAAAGGGCAAGACTTTGGTCACTCTTTTCTACGAAAACAGCACAAGAACGAGAACTTCGTTCGAGCTTGCGGGCAAGTATTTAGGCGCAACCGAGATTAATATTGCAGCAGCTACAAGTTCTGTGCAGAAGGGTGAAACGCTCATTGATACGGGTAAGACCATTCAGGCGTTAAAGACAGATTTTATTGCTATCCGCCACCCCATGGGCGGTGCGCCTTCCCTGCTTGCCAAAACCGTAAACTGTTCGATAATTAACGGCGGTGACGGAATGAACGAGCATCCCACCCAGGCCCTGCTTGATATGTTATCGATCAGGGAACATTTCGGAACGCTGAAGGGATTAAAGATTGCAATTTTAGGGGATATCAAGCACTCCAGAGTGGCAAAATCAAATCTTTTCGGCTTATCCAAGATGGGTGCCGAGGTCTGGGTTTACGCCCCTAAGACTCTTATTCCCAAGGGTTTTGACGAGTTGGGTGCGCACATTGCGTCTTCCAGGGAGGAGTGCATTGATGGCGCTCACGCCGTTATGGGACTTAGAATACAGCTTGAAAGGCAGTCTGGCGGTCTGTTCCCTTCTCTTTCAGAGTATTCGCGTTTCTACGGCATTAATCCTTCCTTAATGAAGTATGCTGATAAAAACGCTATTGTAGTTCACCCCGGTCCCGTAAACAGAGGCGTTGAGCTTACGCCCGCACTTATCGACGGTGAGACCAGCCGTATTGAGGACCAGGTAACGAGCGGTCTTTCAGTCAGAATGGCAGTATTGAAACTGCTCAGCGAGTACAGGGAGAAGAACGGTTTATGAAAACTTTAATTAAAGGCGGGGATGTCGTATTGATTGACGGCATTAAAAAAGCAGATTTACTTTTGGAAAACGGCGTGATAGCTGAGATTGCGGAAAATATCGGGTGCGCAGATGCAGACAAGATAATTGACGCAACCGATAAAACCGTAATTCCGGGCATTATCGATATGCACGTTCATTTAAGAGAACCGGGCTTTGAGGGTAAAGAGGATATCGAAAGCGGTTCTAAAGCGGCTGTTGCAGGGGGAGTAACTCAGGTATGCTGCATGCCCAATACCAACCCCGTGTGCGATAATGCTGTTGTGGTTAAATATATCAAGACGAGAGCAAAGGAAGTTAACCTCTGTAAAATTAATCCTATCGGAGCAATAACCAGGGGCGAACAGGGTGAAAGCCTTGCGGATATCGGCAAAATGGCAAAGGAGGGCGCAGTAGCAATTTCCGACGACGGCAAATCGGTTATGAACTCACTCATAATGAGGCTCGGCATGGAGTATGCCAGCGGATTTAATTTAAAGTGCCTTTGCCACTGTGAGGATATTAATTTAGTCGACGGCGGTGTTGTAAACGAAGGTAAAAACTCTACGTTGACAGGACTGAAAGGCAGTCCCCGTGCGGCTGAGGATATAATGATTGCAAGGGATATTTCGCTTGCAGAGAGCTTAGACGTACCCGTTCACATCTGCCACGTATCAACCTACAGCGGTGTGGATATTATACGTTCTGCAAAGAAGAGGGGTGTTAAAGTTACTGCCGAAACCTGTCCTCATTATTTTATACTGACAGATGATATAATTACGGATTTCGATACGTTCACCAAGGTTAATCCCCCCGTCAGAGAGGAGAAGGACAGGCTTGCCGTAATAGAGGGATTAAAAGACGGTACGCTCGATTGTATAGTAACCGATCATGCTCCCCATTCTCAGAAGGATAAAGAGGTTGAGTACAATCTCGCCGCTTTCGGCATGAGCGGAATTGAAACCAGCTTTGCTCTTTCCTATACCTATCTTGTAAAGTCGGGAATAATGAGCTTGAACGAACTTATGAAGCTTATGTCCTACAACCCTGCAAAGACGCTTGACCTTGCAGGCGGTTTGATAGCAGAGGGAGAAGCTGCAGACCTTGCAATCGTTGACTTGAATGCAAAATACGTCATTGACGGCAACAAGTTTATTTCAAAGGGTAAGAATACGCCCTTCAACGGTTATGAGGTATACGGAAAGGTATGCGCAACAATCGTTGACGGCGAAATAAAATACGAAGCATAAAAAATCATAACAACTGATATAAAAAGTGAGGGAAATGAAATGGTTGACCATTTAATAGACAAAATTATTGAAATGCAAAACCCTACCTGCGTAGGTCTTGATACGGATTTTTCCTATCTTCCCGAAGAAATGCGTGACGGTATGGCTACCTTTGAGGGCGTGGTAGAGCAGATTATCGAATACAATATGAACATTATCGACAAGGTATGCGATATAGTACCTGCCGTTAAGGTTCAGGTTGCCTACTATGAGCAGTACGGTTTTGAAGGTTTAAGGGCCTTTAACTACACCGTAAATTATGCAAGGGGCAGGGATATGGTAGTTATTGCAGACTGTAAGCGTAACGACATTGGCTCTACCGCAAAGTGCTATTCTACTGCTTACTTAGGCCAGACCGACGTGAACGGTAAAAAGATTTCTGCCTTCCAGGCGGATATGCTGACGGTAAACGGCTATCTCGGAACCGACGGCATAGCTCCTTTCATTGAAGATATAAAGGCTAACGATAAGGGTATTTTCGTACTTGTTAAGACCTCCAACCCCTCAAGCGGCGAGCTGCAGAACTTAAAGCTTGAAACGGGCGAATACCTCTATGAGCGCATGGGCGCTTTGGTTGAAGATTGGGGCAAGGACTGCATTGGCAAATACGGCTACTCCGACGTCGGTGCAGTAGTCGGCGCAACTCATCCCGAAGAGGCTGCAAGGCTGAGAGAGCAGTTAAAACACACATTTTTCCTCATTCCCGGCTACGGTGCGCAGGGCGCTAATGCAGAGATGCTCAAGTGCTGTTTCGATAGCAACGGTTTAGGCGGTATCGTAAACAATTCAAGGGGTATTTTAACGGCATATAAAAAGCCCCGTTATTCGGGTATGGGCTATGCTGAAGCGGCAAGGGCTGCCTGCATAGATATGCAGATGGATTTATCAAAGACTATAGGTAAAATGGGCAGATGAAAGAAGTACTTTCAACCGTAAAAAATTGTAAACAAATAGCTGACAACGTCTACTCTTTAACCGTCACTCTGCCTGAAAGTGCAGGGGAGATAAAGGGAGGGCAGTTTTTAAACATAGCTACGGGCGATAATTCTCGCTTGCTTAAACGCCCTTTCGGTATCGTTAAAGTTGAGGGGTTGGACGTAACCGTCTGCTTCCAGGTAAAAGGCGAAGGTACGGTTGCATTAGCTAATGCAAAGGAGGGGGATAAACTTGCTGTTTTGCTCCCTTTGGGCAACGGTTTCAATCTGCCTGATAATGCCAAAAATATAGTTGTTTTAGGCGGTGGAGTAGGCATTTTCCCCCTTATCCCCGTAATAGCAACTAATCCCGACAAAAATTTCTATTCCTATATCGGTTTCCGCAACAAAAACTGCGTATGCCTTTTGGACGAATTTAATAGAAGTAAAGCGCTAACCGTTGTTACCGACGACGGCAGCTATGGCGAAAAGGACAATGCGGTTAACGCTTATTTCAAGGATAAACAAAACGTCAAGGCGGATATGATAATCGCCTGCGGTCCCCCCGTAATGTTAAGGGCTTTGAAAAACAGGCTCAAAGAGGAGGGTGACAATACGCCCTGCCTTGTGTCTTTAGAGGAGAGAATGGGGTGCGGTATAGGTGCCTGCCTTGTGTGCGTATGCAAAAAGGCGGACGGAAACAATGCCAGGGTCTGCAAAGACGGGCCTGTATTTGATATTAACGAGGTGGAACTTTAATGGCAAACTTAAGCGTAAACATCTGCGGCGTAACCTTTAAAAACCCCGTTATTGCGGCAAGCGGAACGTACGGCTTCGGTAGAGAATTTAACGAGATTTACGATATAAGCTGTATTGGCGGTATATCCACAAAGGGCATGACTAATCTGCCCCGACTTGGCAACAAGGTACCCAGAATTGCAGAGGGCAACAGCGTTATTTTAAATGCAGTCGGATTGCAAAATCCCGGTGTTGAACACTTCATTAAATACGATTTGCCTTTTTTAAAGGAAAAGGGAATAGTAATAATTGCAAACGTTGCGGGCAGTACTTTAGAGGATTACGGCAAAATCTGCGCTACGCTTGACGGGCTTGTGGATATGGTTGAACTCAACATCTCCTGTCCCAACGTAAGGGCGGGCGGTATGGCGCTGGGAATTAAACCTGCCAATATCGAAGAGGTGACTACTCTTGCTAAAAGCAATCTTAAAAAGACGCCTTTAATCGTTAAGCTTTCGCCCAACGTGGAGAGCATTACGATTAACGCTCAGGCGGCAGAGAGGGGCGGTGCGGACTGTGTTTCTCTCGTAAACACTTTTACGGGCATGGTTATCGACCTTGAAAGAAGAAGACCTGTAATTGCCAACAACACCGGCGGTGTGTCGGGTGCAGGTATAAAGCCCATTGCGTTGAAGATGGTTTACGAAGCGGCACACGCCGTGAAAATACCCGTAATCGGTATGGGCGGTATTATGACGGGTAAGGACGCGTTGGAGTTTATGTGTGCAGGTGCAAAGGCGGTGCAGGTAGGTACAGCAAACTTTGCAGACGTAAACGCTATGCCCAGAATAATTAAGGAAATGGACGAGTGGCTGACCGCTCACAATATACAAGACGTCAACGAGATTGTTGATACTTTACAGTTAAACTAACGGGAGAATAAGTAAAATGGCATTAACGTACAAACAGCAGTTTATTAAATTTATGGTTGAAAGCGGGGTACTCCGTTTTGGTGAATTTACGCTTAAAAGCGGAAGAAAAGCCCCTTATTTCATCAATACGGGCAACTATAAGACGGGCGCACAGCTTGCAAGGCTCGGTAAGTACTACGCTGCTTGCATTCAGGAAAACGGCTTGAAGGCTGAGACCTTGGTTGGTCCTGCTTACAAGGGAATACCCCTTGCAGTAACTACGGCGGTTGCTCTGGCTGAAGAGTACAACGTGGATTTAAACTACTGCTTTGACCGTAAAGAGGCAAAGGATCACGGCGAAGGCGGACTGTTTGTAGGTAAACAGCTCGTCGACGGTGAAAAGGTTATTTTAATAGAGGACGTAATGACTTCAGGTAAAGCTTTAAGGGAAATGCTCCCCAAGCTTGCCGCTACAGCTAACGTTGAAATTGCGGGTATGATTATCTCCGTAGACAGAATGGAAAAGGGATTGGAGAGCAATAAATCTGCTGTTCAGGAAGTTTACGAGGAATTTGGCGTAAAGGTGTACTCAATAGTCACCATGGCCGACATCATTGAAGCGATCGAGGACGGTATAATCGAAGGCAAGGAATACCTTGAAAAGATGAAGGAATACCGTGCAACGTACGGCGTTCAGTAATGGAAATAATTGAATATTTCTCATGCAAAGACAGGGAAACGTACTTAAAACAGATTAGTTCGAGCGAGTGGGATAGCGCAAAATTTTTAGCTGAACTGTTAATAAATAATGAGTTAGAGGAAATGCTCGGCGGTTGGTGTAAGCTGTTTATGCTGACCGAAGGGGATAGGCTTATTTCCTTTGTAACGTTTTCCGCCCGTGACGATATTTTTGATACCGACTTAACACCCTGGCTGGGTTTTTTCCATACCTCGCCGGAGTATCGCGGCAACGGCTGCGGAAAAAAACTGTTAGATTACGCCTGCAACTTCGCCAAGCAAAGCGGTTATAATGCCGTGTACGTTTCAACCGACCATATAGGTTTATACGAAAAATTCGGCTTTAAATATATCGACACCGCAGAGGACTTTCGCGGCAACCCCAGCAGGGTTTATAAAAAAGATTTATAATTATAAAAACGGAAGCTTTAAAGCGCAATTCCTATAGTGATTTTTTTAGACGACGTAAAAGGCTGACGAAAAATATTCGTCAGCCTTTTTCTTTTGACGGTGAATTATACTTTCAAGTGCAACACCTGCAAATAAAAAAAGAGTTCATATAA
>JBJFAG010000347.1:0-6573 GCA_051887795.1 Candidatus Coproplasma sp.
TAGCCGGCTTCTGGGGAATTGCCGCTCTGCCTTGGTGGCAGGCACTGATTATGATTGGCTTGAGTGTAGGTTTAACCCTCATCTCAGGTTTAATCCCTGCCTCCGCAGCGGCCAAGAAGGACCCCGTTGTAGCATTAAGAACTGAATAATTCAATCGCAAAATAAGAATAAAGGGGCGCAAGCTCCTTTATTTTTATGCTATTAACAGGCCAACCCCTTTACAAAACTTGCGCAAATGGGGTATAATTAATTTATGAAAAGGTTTATTTGTCTGGCATCAGCTGTAATAATAGGTTGCAGTACACTCTGCTTCACCGCCTGCAACAACGACACGGCGGGAACGCAGGGCAGCTATTTTATGCCCATTGCAAGCTATTCGCAGTATAAATCTTCGCTATCCACCATGGCGGAGGGGTATGGCTACGTAATGGGTACCGACGCTTATTTGTATATAGCCGATGAGGATAACTTTGCCACCGAAGCAAGCTATAACGCTTTTGCAGACCTCTGGGAGGAGGTTAAGGGGGTGTTGACTTCGGTTGAAAACTCCATAAGCGCTACGATAGAAACCTCTTATATTTACAGGTTCAACGAAGCGGAAGCGGGGGCGACTGTAGAGCTTGATCAGACTGCATTTGAAATTCTAAGCCTCGCAGTGACGGTCTATGAGCAGACTGAAGGTTATTTCAACCCCGCAGTATACCAGAGCGTAAGGCTATACGGGTTCGGCGATTCCGTACCTGACAAGCCCTCAACCCTCCCCGACGAAAATACGGTGCAGGCCTATAAAACCCTTTCGGAGAGCTTTGCAGAATTATCGCTCAGTCAAAACGGGGACAAATACTTTGCAACCAAGCCCAATACCACCGTGACGGTTGGCGGAAGAACTCACAGTCTAAAGCTCGATTTGGGCGGTATAGGCAAGGGCTGGTGTGCAGATAAAATAAATACGCTTATCGATAAGAGCGGCTTTAAGTACGGGTATTTCAATTTCGGCTCGTCCACAATGGCGGTTAAAAGCCACAATACGAGCGAGGGCAATTTCTACACGTTAAGCGTAGCCGACCCCCGTTCATCAGGGGCATACGCAAAGTTTAAAATCAAGGACAAACGTCTTTCAACCAGCGGTGATTACGAGCAGTATTACGAGGTTGAAGGCACAAGGTATTGCCACATAATCGACCCTACGACGGGCAGTCCCATTCAGACGGGTATAGCCTCGGTTACAGTCGTGGGCGGCAGCGCTGCAGAGGATGACGCCCTGACTACCGCACTGTCTGCCATGGGCAAGCAAAAGGCGGTGGAGTACATCAACGGTAATCTTTCAGACAGGCTTGTTATAATGCTTGTGATTGAAAAAGGACAGGGCAAGATAATATGCAACCGCCCTGACGAAATAACAGTAGTAAACACGGCATATACGCTGGGCAATACGGTTGAAGAGGGTAAGATAATACTGAACTGAAATGTCTTATAAAAAAATAGAACAGGTGAGAAAAACTAAATACTTCCGACTATGGGATATTTTGGTGTACGGCGTAATCCTATTGATAATCGCCGCACTTTTTCTCGTGGTGTTCCTGACGGGCGACAAGAGTTCGGCAAACGGCTTTACCATACGCCAGAGGGAAAAGGTAGTGTTCACCTACTACTTTGATACGGACAGGTACGAATACAGTTTAACCGACAGTATAGTAGAGATCGACAGTGAAGATGAAAGCAGTTTAATCATCACCGTCTACACCCCGAACAAAAGCGGTTTTAACAGGGTTAAGGTGGACAAGGTAAACAACACTGTAGAGGTGGTGGACGCAGACTGTTCACTTCTCAGGAAGGACTGCGTACACACCCCTGCCTTAAAGGACAATTCCTCGGTTATCTCCTGCCTGCCCCACGAAATGTATATAGAACCGCTGATAAAGCGCGTTGACAACCCCGAAGAAATTCCGATAGGATAAATAAAACGTAAAAAATCAGCCCTGCAAAAGCTCACGCTTTTGCAGGGCTTAAACTTTATTCAGTTGTCAGGCTTTAGCCTCTTCCTTAGGTTCTTCAGCCTTGGGGAAGCGGTCGACAATTATATGCCTGGGGCATGCCCCGACGCAGGTCTTACAACCCGTACACTTGGAGTAGTCGAACACAGGCAGGTTATCCACCATGGTGATAGCGCCGTGGGGACACTTCTTTGCACACAGGCCGCAGCCGATACAGCCGACCTTGCAGGAGTTCATAACTTCCTTACCCTTGCACTTGGAAGAGCATGCAACGTAAACGGGAGCGGTGGCGGGTATTCTTTCGATAATATGTTTAGGGCAAGCAGTAATGCAACCGCCGCAGCTTACGCATATATCGGGGTCGATCTTAGATACGCCGTCCACAATAGAAATACCGTTATCGGCACAAGCTCTCACGCAGTCGCCGCAGCCAAGGCAAGCCGTTTTGCACACCTTGTTGCCGCCCAGAAGGGAGGCGCAGCCTGCACACGTGGGGTTGCCGCTGTATTCGAACGCTTCAACGGAGTTAACGCCGCCGTTACACTTAACCACGGCAACGGTACGTTCCTCGTCCTTCAACTCAATGCCTAAAAGCTTAGCAATCTCCGCCTTCTTTTCGGGGGAAGTTACGTGGCATGCAGAGAGGTCGCCGTTGCCTTTAGCCAGCTTGTCCGCAAAGCCCGCGCAGCCGCTGCAGCCGCAGCCGCCGCAGTTAGCTCCGGCTAAGTTCTCCAAAATTTTAGTTACCTTTTCGTCAACGTCAACCTTAAACACCTTACCGACGATTAAAATCAACGCACCGATGAGTATAGCACTTCCGGCAAAGATTCCTGCAACAATGCCAACGGTTTTAAAAATTTCACCGGCAGAAGCAAGTAATAAATTCATATCTTTTCCTCCTTAACCCACCTTGATTTGGGCGAAAATGGTAAACGCCATACAGATAAACGCAGCGGTAACCATCGCTATAGGGAAGCCTTTCAGGTGTTTACCGACTTTAACGTTGGCAAGCTTTTCCTGCATACCGCTCATAATTACCATAACCAGGGTAAAGCCAACGCCTGCAAACAGCGCATATACGAGCGCCCAACCGAAGTTTAAAGTACCCGTTGCACCCTTAACTATGTCGCTTAAAGCCTCAACGCCGTTAAACAGCTGGGTTACGCCTAGCACCGCACAGTTGGTGGTAATCAAGGGAAGGTAAACGCCCATCGTGTTATAAAGGGAGGGGGATACCTTTCTTATAATTACTTCCAGCATCTGCACGAGAGCCGCAATGATGAAGATGAAGAATATTATCCACAAAAAGGTTATGTCCAGAGGAGTCATAATAAATTTGTAGATGGGGTAGGTAACTGCGGTTGCAAGCGCCATAACTATGGTTACTGCAACGCCCATGCCCAGTGCCGACTTGGTGTTTTTGGAAACGCCGAGGAAAGGGCAAATGCCGTAGGTTTTAACGGTAATAAAGTTGCTCGTCAACACGGCAGAAAGAATAATCAATACTAAATTCGTCATACGTTTGCCTCCTCTGCCTTAGGTGCGTTTAACTTATTTGCAAGCTCTTCTCTTTCAATCCTGTTTTGCTTAACGCGTTTCCAGACCATAAACTTATCCATAAGATAGGTGAACAGCGCAATGCAAAGGCCGTATACGATGAAAGCACCGGCGGGGGTGGAGAAGATTCTGATTTTGAACGTCCAGGGCATCTTAACGCCGAACAGCGAAGCGCTGCCGAGCAGTTCGCAGATGATACCCATGATGCCGAGAGCTATGGTAAAGCCAAGTCCGTTGGCAAGTCCGTCAACGGCGCTCTCTAAGACGGTGTGCTTATTAGCAAACGCCTCCGCTCTGCCAAGCACAATACAGTTAACGACTATCAATGCAAGGAAGGTACCCAGACTGTCGTACAGGTCGGGGACGAATTTCTCCAGCACCATCTGCACTAAGGTTACCAGCGTCGCGATAATGACGATATAGCAGGGTATTCTGACTTCGTTAGGAATAATCTTTCTGAGAGCCGAGATAATAATATTGCTCAGCGTCAAAACGACGATTACGCACAAGCCCATGCCCACAGCCGACATAGCCGAGCTTTTAATCATTGCCAAGGTAGGGCAGGTACCCAAAACTAACATAAAGGTAGGGTTATTGAAAATGATGCCGTCTAAAGTAATCTTTTTATACTTATTCATTATCAGTTACCTCCTTTTAAACCTTTAACAAACTCAACCGAGCCGTTAACGCAGTTGCATATAGCGCTCAAGGTGTGGCTTGCACCCGTCTTAATTTGCTCGCTGGAGCCTTCGGTTCCGTAATCGAACACTTTTCCGTCTACGTAATCGGTTGCAAACTTTTCATAGACTTCGTCGCCGATGTTGCCGATAAGTTCAGCCGCATCTTTAACGGCATATTTAATAACCTTTCTTATACCCGTAACGTTTTTATCAGCGTCTACGGTTATGGCTACCCAACAGATAATATCGCCGCCGTAGCCCCTCGAAGCCGCCTGAACGAGGTAGTCGCTCTTCTCTTCGATAAACCAAACGTTCTGAATGGTTGCACCGCTTATCGAGGTGGTCTTATCGGAGATATCCTCTTCAACGGCTGTAACCGTCTCACCGGAGTACACAGCGTTGATCTTTCTTGCAAACCTCTCCTCGTCGGTAACCTCTAAAAAGCCCCAGCAAACGGAGAGGAGTATACCGCTGACGAGCAGTACGCATAAAAGCACGACTATGCTTTTAAAAGCTTTGCCTTTAAAGAACTGTTTAACCGTCATTTACTTGCCCTCCTTTTGCTTCTTTTCTTTTTTATAGCCAAAGGGTTTACGTACAACGTAAGTATCGATTAAAGGAACAACAAGGTTCATAAGCAGAATTACGAAGGATACGACTTCGATCTTCGTAAGGTAGCGCAGAACCGAGGTAAGTACAGCTAATGCAACGTAGTAGACTATCTGTCCGTATACACCCTTAGGTGAGGTTACGTAATCGGTTGCCATAAAGATAGCGCCGAACATAAGTCCGCCTGAAAGCGCATAATCTATAAACAAGCCGATATCGAACGTACCGCCGATTGCCGCAAGGCATACCGAGAGGAATGCGGAGAGTACCACGTAGAGTACGGGCTGCCACCACTTGATTACGTTGCGTACTACCAAGTAAATATAACCTATAATCAACGCAACCTTGCACGTCTCACCGATACAGCCTGCAAGGCCCGTACCGAGAAGCAAGTCAATCCAGCCGACCTTTGCCGTGGAGATATCGCCGAGCAGATAACCCGAAAGGTGGGTTGCGCTTGTAAATATGTTGCTGTCAGCCGCTATGGGGTTAACCTTGCAGATAGAGTAAACTGTTATGGTAAAGCTCATAAACATAAATACTCTTCCCGTTGCGGCGGGGTTAACCAGGTTTCTGCCCGTACCGCCGAACAGCATCTTAACGACTGCAATGGAGAAGATTGCGCCAAGCAATACTTCGTACCACTTTGTTGCAGGGGGAAGGATGAGGGCAAGGATTAAACCTGTAACAATTGAGGTATAATCAAACTGTTTTAACCATTTAATGCAAACGCCCTTTGCGTTTTTGCACTTGTTGCCAAAGCCCTTGTTAGCGATAAAGTAATATACGAACTCCGTCGCCACACAGCCTAAAACAGAGGTTAAAATTATGATAAACGCATTGAGATGGAAGTACACAATGCCCATCACCGCTGCAGGGATAAGGGCGATTATTACGTCCAGCATTATTCCCTTCGTCGTCCTGGGGGATTTGACGTGGGGAGGGGTGGAAATTACTACTTGATTATTCATTTCTTTTCCTCCTTATCTGTTGTGGGTGTTTCTGAAGCAATCTGTCTGGTCACGTCGCTCTTGTCGACGTATTCGCCCGTAGGTTTCTGCTCAGGCGTAACAGAAGGTGCGCTGTTGCCCTTAGTGTCTGCGGGCTTGACGACGGGCGCAGGAGCAGCAGGAGCCTGTTTAGCTCTCATTGCCGCCTTGGTCTTTCTTATCGCCTGAATCAAAGGACGTTTTGCAGGGCAGGTGTATTCGCACGCACCGCACTCGATGCACGATAACGTGTTGCCGAGCTTAGCCGCAGTTTCGAAATCGCCTGCCGAGGCGTAGAACGCAGTATGCATAGGCATAAGGTGCATAGGGCAGACGTCTGCGCACTTACCGCAGTTCAAGCAGGGAGTAGGCTCTTCAGCCGCAGCCTCTTTGCCCGTCAGAAGCAATACGCCCGACGTGGTTTTATGGGTATAGACGTCGTAGGTAGAGAGCGCCATACCGGTCATGGGACCGCCCTGAACGACCTTTTTGGGTTCCTCGGCCTCGCCGCCGCAGAAGTCGACGATAGACTTAACGGGGGTACCGACCTTAACCCAGAGGTTCTTAGGTTCCTTGACTGCTCCGCCCGATACGGTTAAAATTCTCTCGTAAAGGGGTTTGCCCAGCTCGACTGCTTGGCATACGGCATAGGCGGTTGCAACGTTCTGAACGACCACGCCGGAGTCGGCGGGGAGTTTACCTATGCCGACCTTTCTGCCCGTACACACGTAGATTAAATGTTTT
>JBJFAG010000348.1:0-1612 GCA_051887795.1 Candidatus Coproplasma sp.
CCTTTCTTTCCTCGTCGTTCATTATATCATACAATTCGGAAAAATGCTCTAAAATACGATAAATATTTTCCATTGTCAGAGATTTCGTTTCAATCGCACGTTTCCTAAGTCTGGCGTCCGCAATCTTATCTTCAATTTCAGCAATCGTATCATATAGCGAATCAAGCCTTATTGTCATATCATGAATTTTTCTTTCCCTGTGATTTGCGTCTACGGG
Organism: Candidatus Coproplasma sp.; assembly: GCA_051887795.1. Classification (GTDB taxonomy): domain Bacteria; phylum Bacillota; class Clostridia; order Christensenellales; family Borkfalkiaceae; genus Coproplasma. The sequence continues at coordinate 218 of JBJFAG010000348.1, forward strand.
CAAAGAATCAAGTTCCCGTTCAAGCCGAGTCTTATTAAGCTCCACCTCGTTCAATTTGCTTTCGTAATTGCCGATTTCCACATCGATTTTAGCAGTATCCGCTTGAATACCAATACGGCTCTTTATGCCTGCGGCAAACTTCTCGTCCTGAACAAAATGCTTGATGACTTCCACAACCAACGGCTCTATATCAGTCTTTTTCAGATTTGCACTGTAATCGCAGGAACGCCCTCTATGTAACTTATTTCTGCTACAAGCATAATACATTACTTCCTTATACGTTCCGTCCTTTTTCGTCCAACAAACTCTGTTTGCGTACATTCCTGAGCCGCACTTCGGACACTTTATTATTCCTGTCAGTAAATGCGCCCTGTCCTTCCCGTACTTTGACGCAAATTTTACGCCCGTAGCAAGTCGTTTTCGTGCGCCTGTTGCCAAACCTCTTCACTGACGATACCTTCGTGCTTTCCATCCACAAGACAATAATCACTCTGTCGAACAAGCCGGTATTCACTTTTCTTACCCTTAACTCTTTCATGCTTTCTTCTGCCGTAAGCAATCTTTCCGCAGTAAACGGGATTATCTATGAGTTGTTGAATAAAGTGCGCACTGAATCCTTCAATATCCGTTTCTTTTCTCGGTTTCTTTTTTATCCCCTGTAAATTGAGGAATTTTGCGATTCCTCCATAGCCCATTCGTGTATTGACATACTTATCGAATATCAATCTGACAATTTCAGCCTCACCTTCGTCTATTTGAAGCATTTCGTCTTTAATCGAATAACCGTATGGTGCAGGACCGCCGTTCCATTTGCCTTGCCGAGCCTTTTCTCTTCTTCCGTTCATAGTCTGTTCAAGAATATTTTCTCGTTCTATTTCTGCAACGGCGGAAAGTACGTAAATGAGCAACTTCCCGCTTGTCTGCGACGAATCGATCCCCTCTTCGATACAAATCAGATTCACGTCATACGTCTGTAAAAGTTCTAACGAATTGAGTATGTCCGCCGCATTTCTGCCGAAACGGGAAAGTTTGTAAACGAGAACGTAATCAACCACCGCACCGTTTTCTATATCGGAAAGCATCTTTTTAAACGCAGGTCGTCCCTCTATTGACTTACCCGACTTGCCTGCATCTTCGTATGTTTCCGATATGCTCATTTCTTCCCTTTCGGCAAACTTTTTCAAGCAAGTTTTCTGCGCTTCAAGGCTATACCCGTCAACCTGCATATCAGCACTTACACGAGAATACAAAAAACATTTTTTACCCTCTCTGTTCACTTTTTACCTCCTGTTTTTCGTCAACTCCGTTTAATACTCTTTCACCGTATTTTTGCATAAGCTGCGCCATCATTCCGATAAACGCATTATAGTTTTGATTCTGTTTATAAATCTTTGC
>JBJFAG010000349.1:0-6518 GCA_051887795.1 Candidatus Coproplasma sp.
CAGCCCGTACCCCCAACGGCGACAAGTAAGGGTATGCGGATTCGTAACCCGTCACAAGTTACGGCAAATGCAGGTTTGTTTTGGTGGTTTATAAACACGGTTATTATATCAATAATGGGTGTCCAAAATAATGGACGCCCTTTTTTTAAACTTTGAAAATCAAATTAAGAGGTTGAAATATGTACAAGAAGGTAGACACGTCTTTAAACTTCGTTGAGAGGGAAAAAGAGATTATTGCGTTCTGGAAGGAGAACGGAATTTTTGAAGAGAGTGTTGCAACTAATGAGGGCGGTGAGGAGTTTTCGTTCTACGACGGCCCCCCTACCGCAAACGGAAAGCCCCATATCGGCCACATTTTAACGAGGGTTATGAAGGACATTATCCCCCGTTACAAGACCATGAAGGGCCACCACGTCTTAAGAAAAGCAGGTTGGGATACCCACGGCCTGCCCGTTGAATTAGAGGTTGAAAAGACCTTGGGCATCGACGGCAAACCCCAGATTGAAAAGTACGGCATCGAGCCCTTCATTAAGCAGTGTAAGCAGTCGGTGTGGAAGTACAAGAGCGAGTGGGAAAAGATGAGCGACAGAGTGGGTTATTGGGTTGATATGGATAACCCCTACGTCACCTACGACGATAAGTATATAGAGTCCGAGTGGTGGGCATTGAAGCAGATGCACGAAAAGGGTCTTTTATACAAAGGCCACAAGATTGTACCCTACTGCCCCCGTTGCGGAACGGCGCTTAGCTCCCACGAGGTAGCGCAGGGCTACAAGCTGGTCAAGGAAAATTCGGTTGTTGCCCGTTTCAAGGTTAAGGGGTACGACAACCACTATATCCTCGCCTGGACGACAACCCCCTGGACGTTGCCTTCAAACGTAGCCCTCTGCATGAACCCCGACGAACCCTACGTTGAGATTAATGCGGAAGGTACTAACTACATCTTAGCTGAAGCCCTTGTACCCAAGTTCTTTGAAAAGTACGAGATTGTTGACAGAAAGCTCGGCAGGGATTGGGAGGGATTGGAGTATGAACCCCTCTTCGAAGAGACCACAAAAGAGGTTTTAAGGCTCTCCCCCGCTGCAAAGCCCTACAGGGCGCACTACGTGGTGTGCGATAATTACGTAACCATGGGCGACGGTACGGGCGTCGTACACATTGCGCCCGCATTCGGCGAGGACGACTACAAGGTCGGCAAGCGCTACAACTTGCCCGTTGTTCAGTTGGTTAACGAAAGGGGCTGCTTTGACGAGAGGTTTGACTCATTAAACGGCATCTTCGCCAAGAAAGCCGATAAGGCGATTATCGACAGGTTAGAGGCAGAGGGCAAACTGTTCAAAGTCGTTCCCTTCGAGCACGACTATCCCCACTGCTGGCGCTGCGATACTCCCCTTTTATACTATGCACGTTCCAGCTGGTTTATAGCGGTAACCAAGGTTAAGGACGACATAATCGCCTCCAACCGTTCGGTTAACTGGATGCCCGACACCATTAAAGAGGGCCGTATGGGCAACTTCCTGGAAAACGTAATCGATTGGGGTCTTTCGAGGGACAGGTATTGGGGTACGCCCCTGCCCGTCTGGGTCTGCCCCGACTGCGGTGAAATTGAGGTTATCGGCTCCAAGCAGGAACTCAAGGAGAAGTGCGGGCTTGATATGGACAAGGATATAGAGCTTCACAGGCCCTACCTTGACAACTTAACCTGCACCTGCCCCAAGTGCGGCGGTAAGATGAGCAGGACCCCCGAAGTTATCGACTGCTGGTTTGACTCAGGCTCAATGCCCTTCGCACAGTATCACTATCCGTTTGAGAATAAGGAGACGTTTGAAAAGACCTTCCCCGCAGACTTCATCTCGGAGGCGGTTGACCAGACGAGGGGTTGGTTCTACACCTTGCTTGTAATCAACACCATACTCTTCGGCAAAGCTCCCTTTAAAAACTGTATTGTGTTAGGCCACGTCAACGATAAAAACGGCATTAAGATGTCCAAGCACAAGGGCAACGTAGTTGACCCCTGGACGATTTTAGATAAGCAGGGTGCTGACGCAGTGCGTTGGTATTTCTACACCAGCTCCGCCCCCTGGCTCCCTTCCCGTTTCTATGAGGATGCGGTTTCAGAGGTACAGAGAAAGTATATCGGAACGCTGTGGAACGCCTACGCCTTCTTCACGCTCTATGCAGAGATCGATAAATACGACCCTTCAAAGTACTCTTTAAAGGACTGCAAGCTCTCGCTCATGGACAAGTGGATTCTGAGCAAGCTCAACTCGCTTGTAAAGCTCGTAGACGAGGATTTGGACAAATACGAAATAACCGAAAGCTCAAGGGCGTTGCAGGAGTTTGTGGATATCCTTTCAAATTGGTATATCCGCCGCGGCAGGGAGCGCTATTGGGTGAGCGATATGACGGAGGACAAGGCGGCAGCCTACACCACGCTCTATCACTGTCTTGTGACGCTTTCAAAGATCAGCGCACCCTATACGCCCTTCATCACCGAGATGATGTATCTTAACTTAGTGCCTCAGTTCTATGCAGATGCTCCCAAGTCGGTACACCTCTGCTCCTTCCCCGTTGCGGAGGAGAGCTATATAGATACCGAGCTTGAAAAGGCAATGGACGGCGTAATGGATATCGTCGTGTTAGGCAGAGCGGCACGTAACGCAGGCAACGTTAAAAACCGCCAGCCCCTCTCCGAGATGGTGGTGGTAACCAACCGCACGTTCTCCCTCTCCGAAGAGGAGACCAACGTAATACTTGACGAATTAAACGTCAAGAGCCTGAAGATGGCAGACGACGCAACCAAGTATATCAACTACAAGTTAAAACCCCAGCTCAAGACGCTTGGCCCCAAGTATGGCAAAAAGCTCGGTGCAATCTCCAAATTCCTTGCAGAGTGCAACGCAACCGAAGTGGTTAATGCAGTTAAAAACGGCGGAACGTACACCGTTGCAGACATCGACGTAGTATTGACAGAGGAAGATCTGCAGATATTCACCGAAAGCGCAACAGGCTTTGTTGCCGCTGCGGACAGGGGAATAACGGTAGCATTGAACACCGAACTCACCGAAGAGCTGATAGACGAAGGCGTTGAAAGGGAGCTTATCTCCAAAATCCAGAACATGCGTAAAGAGGCTGGCTTTGAAGTAACCGACAGGATTGAAATTTACTTCACCGCAGAGGGCAGGGTAAACAAGGTGTTGACCCAGGCCAACTTCGCCCCCGCAGTGCTTGCAAGCAAGGTCGTAAACGGTTCGGCAGATGGCTTCACCAAGGAAATCTCCGTCAACTCCGATAAGGCTACTTTAACCTTAATTAAGTTATAATAGCTTCATAAAATAAAACTAGCGCTCATAGTTTATTCTATGGGCGTTTTTAATTTGAAAAAGGGACAGTCGGGCGTAATCAGGTTAGTGACGGTAGACGGCAGCGCAGGACAGAGGCTGAAATCGTTAGGGGTTATAAAGGGAGCAAAAATAACCGTAATCGGCTATTGCCTGTTCAACAGCAGCGTATTAATCCTCTGCGGGTACAACAGAATTGCCTTGAGAAAATCGGTTGCAAAACGTATCGAGGTGGAGCTATGCTGATTGCTGAACGTGCAAAGGCAAGTAAGGCAGTCAGACAGAAGAGGGAGGCGGAAAAATACAGCGTGGTGCTTGCAGGCAACCCCAACGCGGGCAAGACGACGCTCTTCAACGCCTTAACCCACAGCCATCTGCGAACGGGCAACTTCCACGGCGTAACCACCTCCCCCGAACAAAAGACGGTCAAGGGTATTACCTATATAGACGTTCCAGGCAGCTACTCCTTTAACGCCTACACGTTAGAGGAGGACAGCGCAACTAAAGCAATACTAAACGCCGATGCGGTCGTATGCGTAATAGATTCAACCACCCTTCCCCAATCGTTAAACCTCGCTAAAGATATCATAAAGGCCAATCCCCATGCAGTAATATTTTTAACCAAACTCAACGCCTTAAAAAAGAGGGGCGGTTGGGTAAAACCAAACGGGTTGGCAAGCCTTACGGGCGTACCCGTATTTACAAGCGTAAAGGAGCTTAAAGAGGGCATATTAGGGGGTGTAGCAAAATGCACACTGCCCGCTAATACCCCGTTAGACAGCGTATATTACGGGGGTAACGATAAAATAGGCAGGGTTGAAAAACTGTTTTATAACAAATTTTTCGCCGTAATCTTCTATATTTTAGCGTTAGTTTTTACCTTTTACATAACTTTCTCGCCGCATATGTTGGGGGCAATGCTTAAAGGGTGGCTGGAAGAGCTGTTGTGCGAAAGATTGGCCCGGACCCTTGCCGGGGCAATAACCAATCCAATGCTCTCCTCCTTCGTTTGCGAGGGCATAGTCGGGGGTGTAGGGGGTGTTCTGTCCTTTATTCCCCAGCTCGCCATACTCTATTTTACGCTCATTCTGCTTGACGAAAGCGGCATATCCTCGGCCTTAACCTTTGTGACCGACGGCCTGTTCGAAAAGGTAGGGCTATCGGGCAGAGCTGCCTTTTCGCTGGCGTCGGGGTTCGGGTGTACGGCGGCGGCAATCTCCACCACAAGGGGCTTTGCGGAGGACAGCTCCCGCAAAAAGACCATAGCCGTGCTGCCCTTCATACCCTGCGGAGCAAAGACGCCCGTCTTTTTAACCTTTCTCTCCCCGCTCTTTTCTAACCCCTTCCCCGCAATCTGCATTTTATACTTCGGCGGCGTCGCCCTTGCAATTGCCGCATCGGCTATTTTGAAGGGCAAGCGGGAGGGGTTAATCTCCGAAGTTACCCCGATAAACGTACCCGTACCGTTAACCGTATTAAAAAAGTTGTATTTTCAGATTAAATCGTTTATAATCAAGGTGACGACCTACGTATTTGCATTCTGCGTGATAAGTTGGTTTATCTCCCACTTTTCGTTTATAAACGGCTTTTGCTCTGCGGAGGAGAGCATTGCAGGCACCCTGTCAAGGCTGATTTGCTATCTCTTCTACCCCATGGGTATAACCGACTGGCGCATAGCCTACGCAGCGCTCACGGGTTTTGCCGCAAAGGAGAATATAGCCGCAACTATTGCATTACTGTTCCCGTCAGGGTTAACCCTTTCGCTTGCACCCACGCTGGCGCTCTGCGTGTTCTTCCTCTGTTGCCCCGCCTGTATTTCGGCGTTTGCGGCGTCTACAAGGGAAGTGGGGTTTAAGCGTACTCTGCTGTATAACGCAGTGCAGCTCATCTTTGCATTCCTTGCGGCATATCTGACATATTTTATAATTACCTTGCTATGAAAAAATTCACCGTTAACCAAAACACAACTTTAAAAACCTTTACGGACAGCACCTACCCTCAGGGCAGCTTTGCCTTCAACGCCCTTTTAAAGAAGGGTGATATTAAGGTTAACGGCGTAAAGCAGAGGGCTGACTGTCCCGTCTTTACGGGTGACGAGGTTATCTATTACACCACCCCCGCCCAGGAGCAAAAGCCCTCGCACTATACCGTCTACGAGGACGAAAACGTTTACGTTGCAGACAAACTCAGCGGAGTATCCAGCGAGGGGTTATTCGTTCAGTTAAGCCCCCTGGCCCCCTATCCCGTGCATAGGTTGGACAGGAATACTTCGGGGTTAATCGTGCTGGCAAAGACGCCTGCCGTACAGCAGAGGCTGGTTGAAGCTTTTAAGGAAAGAGAGGTGGAAAAGGTCTATCTCTGCCTTGCAAAAAACGCCTTTAAAAGGGACAAGGCTCAGCTTTCGGCATACCTGAAAAAAGATGAAAAAACTTCGTTGGTGAGCATATATCCCATGCCTGGCAGCGGAAGGGTGGAGATTAAAACCGACTATGAAGTGGTAAAGAGCTTTGGCGACTATGCCCTGGTAAAGGTAATTCTGCACACGGGCAAGACCCACCAGATAAGGGCGCATTTATCCTCTATCGGCTGCCCCGTCTTAGGCGACACCAAATACGGTGACTTTGCCCTCAATAAAAAGTACTGCGCAACCCGCCAGATTTTAGTTGCAAAGTATTTAAAGTTTAACCTTACAGGCCCTCTCGCCTATCTGAATGACGTCAGGCTGGAGAGTTGCTTTATCCCTAAGTTACCCAAGGATAATCAGCGCTATTGACAATTTATGCATTTAGCTGTATAATATATAAGTACACTAAATTTATGTTTCAGGAGTTTTTATGAGAATTTGTATTTTCGGTGCGGCAAGCGCACACATTGATGAAAAATATATTAAAGCCGTGGAAGAGCTGGGCGAAACCCTTGCAAAGAGGGGGCATTCGCTGGTATTCGGCTGCGGAGGAACGGGGCTGATGGGTGCCGCTGCACGCGGATTCAAGCGCGGCGGCGGTCATATCAAGGGCGTTGTACCCTCCTTCTTTAAGGACGAGGGGGTAGAGGCTCTTTTTGAAGAGTGCGACGAGACGGTCTATACCAAGACCATGGCAGAGCGTAAGGCCATAATGGAGGACAGTGCAGACGCCTTCATCATAGTCCCCGGCGGCGTCGGTACGTTTGAAGAGA
>JBJFAG010000350.1:0-6513 GCA_051887795.1 Candidatus Coproplasma sp.
TTTAGCTCTTCACCGTCGAAATTATCGGCAAAAGAGCGCAGGGAAAAGGCTTTACCCCCTATATATGCCGCATCTGCGCCGAAGTAAAAGGCCGTTTTAAGTTTGTTGAAGTTGCCCGCAGGGGCCAAAAGTTCCACTTTCATATGTATCCTTTTTTATAATAATTTTAACGTTATCAAGTCAGCACCTCTGCAGAGAAGCGAATAAGCGCAGGAGCGCGGGGAAAACCCGAAGGCGCTTACTTAGGCGTAAGCGGCCAGGGGGGGGTGCCGCAGCCCGACAAACTCTAACTAAGTTAATTGGCAAAGCAGCTTATTAATTCTTAATACTCAAAGCCACGCCGTTGCCCACGTCTATAATCTGAGTAGTCAACTCCTCGTCTTCGGTTAATACCTGCAGATATTCCCTGATATGCTGTACCAACATATGGCGTTTAGGGGGAGTGGGCTTTTCCCCGTTTACCCAGCCGTACATTAAGATATCGTCCGAAAAGAGCGTGCCGCCGCGGCTTAACAGCCGCTTTAACTGCGGTAAATATTTAATATACTGCACCTTTGGCCCGTCCAGAAATATGAAGTCGTATTCATCTGTCAGGGTGGGGAGAATTTGCGCGGCATCCCCCACCGCTACGGTTGCCCTGTCCGCCATATGTGCCTTGGCAAAATTGTCCCTTGCTTCATATGCAAAGTCCTCGTTAACCTCCAGCGTAGTCAAATGCGCCGAGGGGCAACTGTTGAGCATAGTAATGCCCGAAACGCCGATTGCAGTGCCTATCTCAAGTATTTTTTTGGGCTTTGCCATTTTAACGCATATGTCTAAAAATGCAAGCGTTTCATCCGAAGAGACGGGTATACCCCTCTCGAATGCACTCTTGCGCAGAGCGTTAACCTCCTCTCCAAAACGGAAGGAGTTGAGCGCATACGTCCTGCTCTCCCTCTCGGGGGAAGAGGTATCGTTGTGCGCATATTCATATGTGTTCTGATTACTTGAATTTTTATCCATATGCTTTATGACGAATATGCTTTTGTATGCATATTACAAAATTAAGAAAAAAACCGTGAATAATGAATAAATTTGGCGATTATTATTCAGAAATACTCTTCGCCTCTATCGACGGCTTTTTCGGCAGCTCGAACCGCAACTCGGTTCGGATTGAACCACGCTTCAGCGTGGATTGCGGCGCATATTTACAAAGCGTACCTTTTACAATTCCACCACTACGGGGACAACCATGGGCGATTGCTTGGTCTTTTTCATCAGGTAGTTGCGGAGGGCTTTTTTGATTACCTTCTTCAACTCGTCAACCGTGCCGTGGGCGAGGTCGTAACCTGCGATTGCACGGTTGATCACCTCACGCATCTCTTTATTGTAGTCACGGTGGAAGTCGAACACAAACCCACGGGAATTGATTGCGGGTTCGCCGATTACCTCGCCGCCCGATACCGCAACCGAGACTATGAACAACCCCTCTGCGGCAAGCTGGCGCCTGTCCTGCATGACGGTGGACGCCTTTTCATCCTCGATACCCTCGCCGTCGATTAACAGCGAACCTGACGGCACGTCGGGAAGTCTGCGGATTGCCTTTGAAGTCACCTCTAAGCAGTTGCCGATATCTGCAAGGAATATGTTGTACTCAGGCATGCCCAAGCTCTCCGCAAGGCGGGCGTGTTGCTTTAAGTGGCGGTACTCGCCGTGTACGGGTACGAAGAATTTGGGTTTGAGCAGGCTGTGCATAATCTTATGCTCTTCCTGGCAGGCGTGACCTGACACGTGGACCTTTTCCAAACTCTCGTACACGACGTCGGCGCCAAGGTGATACAGCTTGTTTATAACGCCGTATATACCCCTTTCATTACCGGGGATTGTTGATGCAGAGATGATTATAGTATCGTTTTCACCGACTGTAATTGCAGGATTTTCACCGTTGGCCATACGGGTTAAGGCGCTCATAGGTTCGCCCTGACTGCCCGTGCAGACGATAACCGTCTCGTCGTCGCGCATACTTTTAGTCTTGGCAACGTCGACAATCACCCCTTCGGGTATGGACATTTCCCCTATCTTTTCAGCCGCTTCAACTACGTTGAGCATACTTCTGCCGTTTAGCGCAACCTTACGGCGGTACTTTACGGCAATGTTGATTATCTGCTGAAGGCGGTGTACGTTGGAGGCGAACGTGGCAATTATTATCCTGCGTGTTCCGTTTTCGGCAAACAGCCTGTCCAACGTCTCGCCCACGACGGTCTCGCTCATCGTATATCCGCCTCGTTCGATATTGGTACTCTCGCCCATATACAAAAGCACGCCCTTACTGCCGATATCCGCAATGGTCTTTAAATCCATCTGCTCACCCGCAACGGGGGTTAAGTCGATTTTAAAGTCGCCGCTGTGGAATATTACGCCCTGGGGAGTATGAATACACAGCGCTACCGCACCTGCAATAGAGTGGGTTACGTTGATAAATTCCACCTTGAAACAACCCGCCTGGTACACCTGACCGGGGGTTATTATGGTCTGATTGACAGAGTTAAGCCTATGCTCCCTCAGCTTATTATCGACAAGGGCAAGCGTAAGCTTGGTACCCACAACGGGTACGTCAACCGACTTTAAAAGGTAGGGTACGCCGCCGATATGGTCCTCGTGACCGTGGGTTAAAAAGAGTGCCCTAACCTTGTCCTTGTTCTCTATAAGGTAGGTTACGTCGGGTACGATCAGGTCGATACCGGGGTTTTCTTCGGTGGGGAAGGTTATGCCTGCGTCGATAACAATTATATCGTCACCGCACTCTATGGCAGTCATATTCTTACCGATCTCCCCGACTCCGCCCAAAAATACTATTTTAACGGGATTTTTAGGGGATTTTCGGGTTACCTTTCCGCTCTGATTTTTAACAGACTTCTCCGTCTTACCGCTCTTGCTGTATTTCACGGAGCCTGGCTCCGATGCGGAGTATGTTGAAAAATTTTCCGCATAATTGTTTTGATTTTTAGGTGCAGTCTGCCTGTCCCTTCTCTTTGCTACAGGCTTACTCTTCTTCTTTGCAGCGGGCTGCTCCTTCCTCTTTGAAGTGCGCTCTCTCTTCTTTGAAGAATCGGCACTGCGCTTTTTGGCGCTGTCCGTTTTCTTTTTAGTACGGGGCTTTTTCTTCGTCCCGTTCTTATTTTCCTTTTCCATATATTATAAATTATCCTTAATTTTTTACACGTATTACTAAAGGGGGCTGTGATATTACGCCGCCCCCTTCTTATCTTTAGTACGCTATTTTTAAAGTACTCGGCTTCAACCTGACAGTTTAAACCGATTATTTTTTGCTTACGTCCTTTACAAGACCGTCCTCAATAAGCTCCTCAATGGTTTCATAGGGATACATTGCGGCGTAGTCACGCTCTGCAACGTTCCTCTTAATACCGTCGCGCTTTTCAAGCATTATGTCTATAAGCCTGATTGCCTTCTTCACGCCGCGGGGGCTCTTGATCTTAACCATCATGGGCGTACCGTGCATGGACTTGTTGTCCGAAACGTCAACGTGATGGTAAACGGAGGTCTCAAATTCAGCAGGATCTAACGCAAGGTATAAGCACAACGTCTTACCTCTGATCTTGAACCTTGCAATGGTCTCCCTACCCTTATTGAAGCGCTCTGCACCCCAGGCCACGTTGGAGTTAACCTTCTTATAGGAGAGCAGGGCCGTCTTAACCTGACCGTAATAATTCTTCTGCTCGTCGGTACCCTGAATAATTCTCGCAATGAAGGAACGGTTGTACTTCATCATGTTGGCAAAGTCAACGCCGCCCTCGGACTCATCGTCCATACCGTCGGGGAGAATTTCACCCTCTGCAGGCGTTTCCTCTATATCGCTAACGATCTCTTCGATAACAGCATCTTCCACGACCTCTTCGGTCTGTTCTTCACCGACAACGTCACTTACCGTTACAAGCTCATCTTCGGCAACTGCGGTTTCGTCATTTTCCGATGGGGCGATGACTATTGCACCTGCCGCCAATAATCTTTTGAGTTCTTCGATATCCTCGTCAACCTTGTCGAAACGAGCGGAGTATTCCTCCTTGACAGCGGCTAAATCGCTTTCAACCTTTTCATAATGCTCGTCGGTAAGCTTTGCTATCTCACCCTTAATGTTATCGGTGATTACCGCAACGCCCTCTTCGTCGATGACTATTTCGTAGTCGTTGTCGCCCTGGTTTTCAAGAACCTTTGCGCTTACGTCGTCTGCGATAGCTTCACTATCTATCGTGGCAGCTGCGGGAATTGCGGGGATTATACCTGCGATAACCTTATCTGCAATGTCCGCACTGTCAACTTCGGGCATATAGTTGGAGAGAATGGTTGCAGCCTTTTCTGCAAGGGCATCCTCGTCGACGGAAGTGTTAACCGTAAGCTTTTCGGATATAGCAGTGGCAATCTCCTCGGCGTCAACGCTCTCTGCAATGCTCATGCCCGTATATGCGGGAGAAATCTTTTCAGATACCTTAGCGGCGAGAGCTTCATAGTCGAGCTTTCCTTCAATTGCCTTTGCAATCGAATCGCAGCCGTCGTCGTCAACGGTAATTTCAAAATCTTCAGGGGAAATGCTGCCGACGCGCTTTGCAATGCAATCTGCGATATCGTCGGGGTTGAGCGTTTCAGCAATGGCGGTAGCAAGGCGGCTTGCCACCTCGTATGCAACCGCATCGGTATCCACCTGCACAACGCTGTTGGGCTGCTCTACAACGTAGGGAGCGGCCTCTGCTGCGGGAACGACGATTTTGTCGGAAATTTTAGTTGCAAGCTCGTCAGCGTCGATCTCGGTAACGGTGTTCTCCGCTGCGGGAACGACGATCTGCTCTGCCACCATTGCCGCAATACGGTCAGCAGAGACGGGCTCGATATTGACAACCTCGGCAACCTTAGCGGCGATTAAGTCGTAATCGACCTCCGTCTTTTCAGGTTCAACCTGGGGCAATACGTATTCGGGCGTGGGGAGCTTATCAGCAATCTTGGAGGCAAGGTCTTCGTAGTCAATCTCCTCTGCAACCGCCTGAGGCACGTATATGCTCTTAGCAACGGCATATCCCAATGCGTCGTAGTCAAGCTTTTCGGGCTGGACTGCGCTTTCGGGTTCGGGAATAATAATCTTGGCAGCAATAAGCGAAGCCAACTCGTCAAGGTCGGGCTGTTGCTTTTTCTTAAGTTCGGAAACCTCGTCTGCAAGCTTGTTAATCGACTTGGTGAGCATGACGCACACGCTCTCAAGCTGAGCAGAAACGAAATTAATTTCCATCTTAAGTTGTTCAACGCCGGCAGCGCTGGCCTTTGAGTTATCCGCGATCATCGCCTTGTTTTCATTCAAAGCGGACACCAGACCGTTCACCCTCTTTTCAACGCCTGCAATTTCACCGTCGATTGCAGCAATCTTCTCTACGATCAAATCAGCCTTTGTACGACTTCCGTTCATATTATCAGCCATTTTACACCTCGCCTATCTTTTTACTGATATACCTGCCCGAGTTTTGCATTGACTGCGACATATATGCAATGCAAACCCATTTAGGGGATTTTATCTGTATATATAACAGTTTACACTAATTTTATCCAATTGTAAATATAATTAACGAAAATTTTTTACCTATTTATAAGAATTTTTTTAATTTTACCGGTTTTCAACGGTATTTGTCGCGAATGGAGTTAAAAACCCTGCTCTTTGCATAGTTTTTGCCGTTTAATCATAAAAATCAATTTTTTATGCAAAATTTATTATTTACGGTGAATAATAGTTGCATAATTTTACTTTAGGCAGTATAATGATACAAATTTCAATTTTTTGAAGAGAGGTTTTTATATGAGAGTTTATAATTTTGCCGCAGGTCCTTCCACCCTGCCGCTTGAAGTTTTACAGAAAGCCCAGGCGGAATTTCTCGATTTCGGCGGAACGGGTATGTCCGTTTGCGAAATATCGCACCGTGACAAGACCTATATGGCGATTGTTGAAGAGGCCGAAGCGCTTGTAAGAGAGCTTCTGAACGTACCCGAAGATTATTCGGTTATCTTCGTTCAGGGCGGTGCAAGCACCCAGTTTGCGGCAATACCCTTAAACCTTATGCATAACGGCGTTGCCGACTACATAGTAACGGGTAATTTTGCAAAAAAGGCTTGGCAGGAGGGCCAGATTTACGGAACGGCCAACAAGATTGGCGACAGCTCCGACAAGACCTACACCTACATTCCCGACGTGGATAAGCTCAACTATACGGAGGGTGCAGACTACGTTCACATCACTTCCAACAATACTATATTCGGTTCAAGGTACTCCAAGTTCCCCACCTGCAAGGCACCCATTGTTGCAGATATGTCCTCCGAGATTTTCTCAAGAGAGATCGACGTAAGCAAGTTCGGCGTAATATATGCGGGTGCGCAGAAGAACCTGGCCCCTGCAGGCGTAACCATAGTTATTGCAAAGCGTTCGCTCATTCAGGATCCTTTGAAGATCTGCCCCACCATGCTCAAGTGGAAGGTGCAGGA
>JBJFAG010000351.1:0-6501 GCA_051887795.1 Candidatus Coproplasma sp.
GTCGGGTACGGTTTCGCTCTGTGAGACGTATTCGCATAGTACCCCATCCTCACAGAGTGCGTAATAATCAATGCCGCAGTGGTTGTCAAAGTATAGTTTTTTAGTCACACCATTTCCCCCGATTTTTTTAGCGTTTTATCGGAATTGCTAACTCATTATAACACATTCATTAAAATAATCAAGCTTTATCGGAAAATTATATTAAACAGCTTTAATTAACCGCCGTACGGGTGCCATAGCGGCTGCGGGGTAATCGGGGTGATGGCTAAAGGTGTGACAACTCAATCTAATGTGTAACAGCTCTATCGGGAGAGCTTACCGACATAAATTAGGCGGGCATGCGAGCAAAAATGGGTACAAGCAAAATTAACCTTACCTATTGTAATGTTAATCCCATTTAGAATTGACAAGTTTGTCTTTAAAATGTTATAATAGCAGGGTAATAATCCAAAACAGGAGTAAAATGATATGAAATACGATTTAAAAGTAATCAGCATGGAAGAGCTTTCTTTCAGACTTAACAGGGTACAGATTGCACCCAACCAGCGCCTTGACGTAAAACCCCAGTTTGCCCGCCAGGTACGTAAGGCTAACGACAACAAGAAGCTTATCTTCATTGCTCTGTCTGTAAAAATCGAAAGCACCGAGGCAGAACCCAAGCCCTTCGATATTAACGTCGGCCTTGTAGGCATGTATGAGCTTGGCAGCGAGGACTACACCGCAGAAGAGGAGAGGGCATTCGTAATCGAAGCAACCAGCCATCTCTATCCCTATCTTCGTGCAGCAGTGACAAATCTCACCGCTCAGGCTTACATCACCCCGCTTAACCTTCCCGTAATCAACGGCCCCATCTTCCCTGAGGACAGGGACGTGTATGCGTTTGCCCCCGGCAACGTTTCCTAATTTTTGATAGTTGCGCTTTGCGTATATACTTCGCAATAGTTCGTTGCCTTTGCGTTTTGCCTCGGTCATTTACTTCATTGTAAACTCCCATCGGCAAATCCGCAGGTGCCTGCTCTTGCTCGCATCTCCGCAAAGACGGTGCCCCGAATAAAGTGAAGATTATTTAAAAAATCAAGTCACATTATATATATTGTAAAATAGTCTGCATTTTGAAAAAAGATTTTACAAAACATAATAAAATAGCTTGACAACCCCTCTCAAGTCGTGTTAAACTTTTTGTACACTTCGAGAGGGGTGTAATTTTTTTGTACGGAGACCTATTATGAAGGCATCAACAAGGGCTAAAATCACTTTTGAATGTACTGTTTGCAAGCACAGGAATTACGACAGCTATAAGAATAAGCGTAACGATCCCGACAGGCTTGTTATGAATAAATATTGCCCTTTCTGCAAGAAGCACACTGAACACAAGGAATCCAAGTAATGGCTAAAGAAACGGAAAAAAAGCCCAATATATTCGTAAGAATGGGCAGAAAAATCAAGGAAGTTTTTTCTGAACTTAAAAGAGTTACCTGGCCGTCATTCGGCAAGGTGGTTAAGGCTACCGGTGTAGTTTTGGTAGTGGTCTTGATTTTTACCGTTATCGTTACTGGTATCAACACAGGGCTGCAGGAACTATTAAAGCTTCTTACCAACGTAGGGGGTGCTTAATCTATGGAGCAAAATCCCTGCTGGTATATTCTGCATACCTATTCCGGTTATGAGGCCATGGTCAAGGATTCGATTACAAGGTTAATCGAAAACAACAACCTCAAGGATCAGATTTTTGATATCAAAATCCCTATGGAACAGACCATAGAGGAGAAGAACGGTAAGCGTAAGGTAGTAGAGCGTAAGCTCTTCCCCTGCTATATCTTTATCAAGATGATCTACTCCAACCAGCTTTGGTATTGGGTAACCAACACCAGGGGTGTAACCGGCTTCGTCGGCCCCATGGGCAGACCTAAGCCTATGACTCGTGACGAGATCAGAAGAATGCGTTTAGAGGAGGTTGTCTCCGACGCTGACTTCGTCGTTGGCGATAAGGTTAATATCGACGCAGGTCCTTTGGAGGGCTTCGACGGCGTTATTACCGAGCTCAACGATATCGCTCAGAAGGCCAAGGTAAACATTCAGATGTTCGGTAGATCTACTGACGTTGAGGTGGAATATATTCAGATGAAGAAGATTTCGGAGTAATCTGATCTTCATTTTCGCTTTGTAAATATGCGTCGCAATAGTTCGTTGCCTTTGCGTTTTGCCTCGGTCATTTACGTCTATGTAAACTCCCGTCGGCAAAGCCGCAGGCGCCTGCTCTTGCTTGCATCTTTCCAAAGATACATACCCGAATAAGGTACACCTTGAACTGCTCGTATCTCTGAAGAGGTACATACCCGAATAAGGTACACCTTAACAGATACATACCCGAATAGAGGTATAAAGTTTTTAATTCAGTTTTCAACGCTTTCCGAAAAAGGCGGAGGGCTTGAATATATTTGTGGGAGAATAAGTTAAATCTTTTTCATGGCTTATTTGTCTGACCACATAGGAGGAAATTTAATTATGGCAAAGAAAATTACTGCGGTAGTTAAGTTGCAGCTCCCTGCCGGCAAGGCTACCCCTGCACCCCCCGTAGGTTCTACGTTGGGTCCCCACGGTATCAACATTCCCGGCTTCACTAAGGAGTTCAATGCAAAGACCAGCGCACAGGCAGGACTTATCATTCCCTGCGTAGTAACCATCTATCAGGACAGGAGCTTCACCTTCATCCTTAAGACGCCCCCTACCCCCGTCCTTATCAAAAAGGCACTGGGTATCGAAACGGCTTCCGCACGTCCCAACAAGGACAAGGTTGGCAAGCTTACCAAGGCTCAGGTTGAAGAAATTGCTAAGACCAAGATGCCTGATCTGAACTGCAGCGACTTAGAGGCAGCAAAGAGCATGGTTAAGGGCACCGCCCGTTCTATGGGTATCACCGTAGAGGAATAATAGGGAGGTAAAAAGGTAATGAAACTTGCAAAGAAATACGCAGAGAGCGTTAAGTCATACGAGCATTCCAAGGCTTATGATCCCAAGGAAGCAGTTGCACTTGCAATCTCAACGGCAAAGGCTAAATTTGATGAAACTATCGAACTTCACGTTCGTTTGGGCGTTGACCCCAGGCAGGCTGACCAGCAGGTAAGAGGCGTGTTAGTCCTCCCCAACGGTACCGGTAAGACCAAGAAGGTTTTGGTTATCGCAAAGGGTGCTAAGGCAGACGAAGCATTGGCAGCCGGTGCAGATTACGTTGGTGCAGAAGAAATGGTTCAGCGTATCCAGAAGGATAACTGGTTCGATTTCGACGTAGTTATCACCACCCCCGACATGATGGGCGTCGTAGGCCGTATCGGTCGTGTACTTGGTCCTAAGGGCTTGATGCCTAACCCCAAGAGCGGTACCGTTACTATGGACGTAACCAAGGCTGTCAAGGAAGTTAAAGCAGGTAAGGTTGAATACCGTCTCGATAAGACTGCAATCATCCACTGCCCTATCGGTAAGAAGTCCTTCGGCGAAGAGAAGATTATCGAAAACTTCAACGCTTTGATGGAAGCAATCGTTAAGGCTAAGCCCGCAGCAGCAAAGGGTCAGTACATCAAGTCTGTAACCCTCTCCGCAACCATGGGTCCCGGCGTTAAGGTTTACTACAACAAGGGTTAATCAATCAAAAACAATTAACGCTCCGTAGCTGTTACGGGGCGTTATTTTTATGTCTTTTTATATTGCAATAAAAAACGGAGTAGTGAAAGTTAATCATTACTCCGTTAATTCTGTTTACGTACCCAGCAGATTATTTATTTTCGCTCTGCTTTTGCAGGCTTTTGGTTAAATACATTGCCTCGTCTGCACGGGTTACGACGGCGTCGATATTAGTATCGCTCTTTTCAAAGGTGGTGTAACCCAACGCCACGGTGGGTATTCTCTCGTCAACGCTCTGCAGACTCTTAATACTGTTGTAGAAATTTTCGTTTAGCTGCGTTAAAACCTGGGTGTTTTTGGTGATAATTACGCAGAACTCGTCGCCTCCGATGCGGAAGCAGGAACCGTACCTGGCATAGACGCTGTTGATAATCTGGGCAATTTTTGCAAGGCATTCATCACCTGCGGTGTGGCCGTATTTATCGTTAACCTCTTTGAAATTGTTTACGTCAAAGAAGATTATGACTGAATTTTGGGGTATGGAACGCAGATAGATTTCGTAGCACCTTCTGCTAAACAGCTTGGTTAAGGCGTCCTGGCGCATAACGATATTGCCATAGCGTACGTACAGGACTACGTTTCCGATTGCAATAGCGAGGAAGTCAACCCTGATTGCACTTTCAATCATCTGAATGGTTATGCCCGCAATGATAAGCACGAGGGCGGAAATTAAGGTTGCGTCTAATCTGAAGCGGTACTGTCTGCTGCCTGATAATATGCTGTATATGAAATAGACAATCGAAAGGGCAAAGTATACGATATATATCCAATACATACCCATACGGTGGTAGAGGTTGGCCTCGTCGATTGTAAAAATCCAGCCACCCGTAAGTACGGATATAATCTGCAGTACGATGTTCGTTGCGGCGAATATAAGGCAGGGAGTGAAAAATCTGACCTTTCCGTATGCCTTAGCCGCTATCAGGGAGATGAAGGGAGTGGTCGAAAACTCAATGACTTTAACTGTATAATGCAGCCATATAGTGCTTGAGTCTTTGCCGTTCAGCCTAACCCCTGCCCACTCGCAAATAGAGGCGACAAGTATAAGACCGCAGGCGGTGAGCATCTGCTTTTTACTGTCTTTAGTTATTACTTTGTTCGATAAGATATCTACGAACATTATAATAATCGTCAATGCGGTTATTATAATAGTTGCGTCATAAAAGTCAAACATAATACCGTTTTCTGCCCTTAATCATATGAATTTGTTATAAGTCGCTAAATTGACCGTTAATCGGCAAATCTCCCGTTCAATTATCGTTTTATAGCTATTTGATTATAAAATATTTAGCTTGGAATGTCAATTTGTCAACATTACAAAAGTCGTCAGGACGGTTATTGTTAAACGTGAACAAATTTTAGTAGAAAAATACTTTTATCATTTTTTTGGGTAAAGAGTATATTTTTTGCCAAATAAGAATATATCATAGGTAATACCTATAAGTCAAGTTTTTTATAGGTAGTTCCTATATAATCTAAACGGTATGGCAAGGAGTTAGATTATTCAAAACCGCTTGGCGGAAGCAATAAAGAGGAGTGAGCTTACCCAGACGCAGATAGCCCAAAGGCTGGGGATTAAGCAGCCGACCGTGGCGCAGTACGTCTCAGGTAAGGTGATGCCTTCGCTTGATACTTTTGCGCTGTTGTGTGAAGTGCTGGAGGAAAATCCCGCCTATCTTTTAGGGATAATCGACTGACGTAAATTATTGCGCAAAAAATAAAAAAACCGTTAAAAAACGTTTGACAAATATGCGTATAAACCTTATACTAATACAGTAAAAATTAATTTTACCGCAGACAGCAAGTGCCGAATGGCTCAATATCTTGCCGAGGTAAGGTCTTTAAAGCAGATATTTTGCGCCTTATACTCATGCGGTATAAGGCTTTTTTAATACTAACGGGAGGTAAAAAGAATTTGTCAGCTAATTTTGAAGCAAAAAAAGTTGTAGTTGAAGAAATTACCGCTAAGATCAAAGAATCCAAATCGGTAGTATTCGTAGATTATAAGTCGCTTACCGTTGCAGAAGTTTCCGAGCTTCGTAAGAAGTGCAAGGAAGCAGGTTGCGAATACAAGGTCTACAAGAACACGCTTGTAAGAAAGGCTTTAAACGATCTCGGTTTTAATCAGTTCGACGCTGACCTCAACGGCCCCACCGCTGTAACGTTTGCAAAGGACGAGACGTCCGGCGCTAAGGTTATGGTTGCAGCCGCTAAGGACTACGCAGATAAGATTATCGTGAAGAGCGCTTTCGTCGACAACGGCTACGTTGATAAGGACGGCGTTAAGGCACTTGCGTCTATGCCTTCGAGGGAAGAGTTGGTTGCAAAGATGCTCGGTTCCATTCAGGCGCCTATTTCCAACTTTGCAGGCGTACTCAACAATCTTCTTTCAGGTATCGTTCGTGTGCTTGACGGGGTTGCTAAATCTAAAGAGGCATAAGTTATTTGCCAAAAACTAAAGGCCGGCACCAAGCCTGAAAACGGGTGCAAAACAAATTAAAAAAAATAAAAATTAATCAGGAGAAATAAAAAAATGGCAGACGTTAAAAAGTTTATTGATGAAATTAAGGCTATGACCGTTCTTGAATTGAACGAGCTTGTAAAGGCACTTGAAGAGGAGTTCGGCGTATCCGCAGCAGCTCCCGTAGCAGTAGCAGCAGCTCCCGCAGCAGGCGCAGCAGCTCCCGCAGCAGCAGTTGAAGAAAAGACCGAGTTCAACATCGTTCTTAAGGATGCAGGCGCTAAGAAGATCGACGTTATCAAGGTTGTACGTGCATTCACCGGTCTTGGCCTTGTAGAAGCTAAGCAGGCAGTTGAAAAGGG
>JBJFAG010000352.1:0-6494 GCA_051887795.1 Candidatus Coproplasma sp.
AAAGCCTGTCCAAACCCCTGTACGTCGTGGGCGGAATATGCAGGGACAGGTTGGCAAATATTACCCCGAAAGCGCTTGATTGGGACATATGTGCGCCCCTATCCGCTTTTGAGGTGGCAGATAAGGCAAAGGAAATCGGCATTAACGTCACCGCCGTCTACAAAAATACGGGTACCGTTAAGCTGGAGGCGGACGGTGACTCGTTTGAATACACCTCTTTCAGAACGGATAAATACGTAAGGGGTATACACACCCCCGTTTCGGTGTATTTTACCGAGGATATTACGCTTGACGCCTGCCGCAGAGATTTTAAGTGTAATGCCGTTTACTACGACATAGTACGGGGGGAATACGTTGATCCGCTGGGCGGTATCGCCGATATAGAGGCGAAAAGGCTGACTACTGTTGCCGACCCTGTAAAGGTGTTCGGGGAGGACGGGCTGAGGCTTATGCGCCTTGCACGAATAGCCGTTCAGACGGGCTTTACGCCAACCGACGAGTGTATTTCGGGCGCTTACGCCAACGCTTCGTTGATAAAGGATATTGCGGCGGAGAGAGTTTGGACGGAGCTGAACTCCATACTCACAGCCGACTTTAAATACGGGGTTGAGGGCGGTCAGTATACGGGGTTAAAAATCCTTGAAAAGATAGGTGTTTTAGATATACTCCTGCCCGAATTGACGTTAGGCAGGGGTATGGAGCAGCGCAGCGACTACCACAGCTACGACGTGCTGGAGCATAGTTTAAGGGCGGTTTTATATTCGCCTCTGCCCGTCAGGCTTGCGTCGCTTCTGCACGACGTGGGCAAGCCGTACTGCAAGTTGAACTACGGTAAATTTGCCGGCCACGACGAGGTTGGCAGGCATATGTCGCTTGATATATGTGCAAGATTAAAGGTGCCGTCCAGGCTTGCCGGCAGGGTTTCGGAGCTGGTCGGGCTGCATATGTACGATTTAAACTGTGCCACTGCTGAAAACAAGGTAAGGAAGTTTATAGTCAGGCACTATGAATACATTGACGAGCTTTTAATGGTCAAACAGGCCGATTACTCCGCATGTAAGGACGATTTATCGCAAGCACCGTGCGTAAAAAAATGGAAGGCAATCATTGAAAAGATGAAAAACGAGGGCGTACCCTTTACGTTAAAGGGGCTTGCAATCAAGGGCAACGAGCTGATTGACGCGGGGATATGTGCCGACAAAGTGGGTAAAACGCTCACTTTTCTGCTTGAACAGGTGGCAATGGGGTGCGTCTCCAACGTAAAGGAAAAGCTGCTTATGCTGGCATTAAAGCAGGTGTGGTAGAGTCATAACAGACGGCCGATTAAATTATAGTAGTTTTATTTAGTTGATTTTTATTATAATAGTGTAGTATAATATTTATTACATTAATACGCATTAAAGTCATTGTTTTTTATTACATGGCTTTGCGGCATTAATTGCAGCCGTAAAAAGGCTTTGCGGTTTGATAATGTTACGCCTTAAGGAGGCAGTTATGGAAGGTAAAACTAAGAAGAACAGGAAAAGCAGCGGTTCAAGCTCCGTAGCGGTAGGAATAATATCCTTTATCTTGGGCTTTGTATTTGCTATTATCGTGTTAATAGGCAGTATCTTCGGCGTCGGGTACGTTGTCGTTACTACGCCTATGGACGACGTTTTCTCAGTTTTGGGTTTAAACAATAAAAACGATAATTACGACGAGAGCGATCCTGACAGCGATAAATATAATTACATAAATTCCGATCAGGCACCTAACATTCTCGCCCTCATTCAGGAAGTTATTGCAATGGCTAACAGCGGTCTGGGTGAGATAAGCGTTGATAAGATTGATGCCTTAGCTCCCATTACCGACACCGTTTTAGATATGGTGTATGAATACATAGACGAGGTGGTTGACTTCGACAAGGATACCTTCAGAAACGTTTCCCTGGTCTCCATTCTCGACACGCTTACCACTTCGGTATACTATATCCGTACGGCAAAGATTATCGACCTGCTTAACGATAAGATGGGATATAATATCGAGCTTGACGACATTCCCGTTGTTCCCAATCTCATCAAGGGTACGGAGGCACAGTACGCCACCGTTACAGGTACTGATTTAAAACTTCCCGTACTGTTCGACTATTACGTAAAGGACGAAGGCGGAATCGGCTACAGCCGTACCGAGCCTGTAAACGGCTCATACGCATATCCCACCGGTCTGAGTGATGAATTTATCACCGAAACCATGGGTAAAGACGAAGATAATAAGACCCTCTATAAAGTATACTACGTACCCTGCAAGATATCGGGGACGAGCGTTACGGAGGCAGAGTATATTCTCACCCCCCTGACGCAGACAAACGAAAGCGTTTATTACACCGATGAAGAAGGCGTAAAGCATTATCTCCACTATACGTTCAGGACCATTGAGTATGGTGAGGACACCGTGTTTGTAGCCGTTAAACCCCAGAAGGTTGACGGTACGGAGACCTTCGTTCTTGACCCCGCAACAATTGACAGGAGCTGCATGTACTTTGGCGACTATGCAAGAAAATATCACAACGGTGTTCAGAAGCGTACCGAAAACGATGCAATGTACGGCGTTAAAACCGTAAACGGCATTAACTATTTCAAGGATAGTAAGGGTAACGTGATCGATTACGACCCCCTCACCGTCTCCGACTTAATGCTCGACCCTATCGAAACTTTAAACAGCGTATACCTTTCGGATCTGCTCACCGATTTCGTGGGCGAAGGCAATACGGATATGTTCAACGAGGTGCTTGAAGGCATTACCTTAGGTAACGTATTGAAGGGCAACGTTGACTTTGACGAAGTAATTAAGGATATTAAGATTTCCACCTTCTTAAACGAGGTACAGGCAGACGACACCATCATGACGTTTATCGTCTACAATATCTCTGACGTAAAGAATGTCGGCGGCGTCTACACCGCAATCTACGATAAGGGCGGCGATAACGAAAAGACGGTTACCCTTGAAGTAGACGCAAGCGGCGTTATCAAGTCAATGAAGGACGGCTCCGGTAAAGCAGTTTACGGCAACACCGTCAGAGACTTGAATACCATAACCGACGGCTTAACTCTCGATATCTTCCTCGACGTAAAGGCAGACGACGCTATAATGGCATACCTCGGCTACGGTATTAGCGACGTGGTTGAAGTTTCCGACAAGGATTGGCAGTATGAAGGCAAGGATACAAACGATAATACCGTTCGTATCTACACCGATGACGACGGCTATATAACCAAGGTTACCGATACCGAAGGAAATACCGTTAAGGGTACTACCATTGACGAAGTAAGCGACAGGATTGACGGCATTATGGACGTAATTGCCGTTCCCGACCTTCTGGATATCAATCCCGAAGAGGAGATTATGGCATACCTCGGCTACGGTATCTACGACGTGACCGAAAAGAGCGGAACTCACAACGGCAATGCTTACACCCACGTTGCCAAGTATAAGGATAACGGTACTGAGATAGCCGTATACGTCTACGCAGAGGGTGACGTTATTAAATCGGTATGGAAGGACGACGGTACTACAATTTCAGGGACAAAGGCAAACGACATCTCTGGTCTGTTGGATAACGTCGACCAGGCGTTGAGAATTTCAGACTTCATAGACATGGAAGTTGACAATGCGATTATGTCCTACATAGGCTACGGCGTGTACGGCGTCACCGCAACTGATGGTATCAATAACGGCAAGGCTTACACGCACACGGGTACAATTGAAGTCGAGGGCGTTGAAAAAACCGTATATATCGCAACAGATGGCGATATAATTACCGCCGTATGGGATGAGGATAATAATACCGTCGAAGGTACTAAGATTGGCGACATCACCGCTAAATTCGACAACCTGTATGATAAGCTTAAGATAGAAGAGCTGATAACAATTAACTCCGATTCCAAATTAATTAACGCCATAAAGGGTTCAACCGTCAATGAATTGGAGGACAAGATTAACGAGCTTACGATTGGCGAAGTTATAGATGTCGATCCCAACGACTCGCTGGTTGCCTACCTTGCCTATGGCGTATACGATATAGTCGCAGAATCGGGCGAGGGCTATACCCACACGGGCTTATACGACGTTGAGGGCGTGGCTACTAAGGTATATATAGCTACCGAAATCAAAGACGGAAACCCCGTTATTACCTCCATATGGTATGGCGACAATGTAGAAGTTGTCGGCACTAAGATAAACGAGGTTACCGACATTCTCGATAATGTTGCCGACGTAATGGCAGTAACCGAATTTATGGACGTTAAACCCACCGATGCAATTATGGCCTATACGGGCTACGGCATTAACGGATTAGTTGCCGGAGACGGTACTGATTCTTTGGGTAATGACTATAATTACAAGGGAATGTACGGCACGTACGAATGTTATCTGACTGTTGACGGCAACGGCAATATAGACTCCGTCTGGTACATTGACGGCGGTGTAAAGAAAGCTGTAAGCGGTACCAAAATCGGCGAGATTCCCGACAGAATCAGCTCCTTGCAGGATACCCTTACAATAGGCGAAATCGTAGCGGTAGATTCAGACTCTTCAAAGATTTTGCAGGCGTTAGAGAATACGCCAATCAACGGGCTTGATACAAAGATCAAGTCGTTAACAGTAGAGGACGTACTCACCGAAGATCAGATTACCAACAACAGCGTATTGCCTCAGTTAAGGGATACGTTAGTAATTGACCTGGGCAGCGAGATAGACAAGGTGCTTATCCAGCGTATCTATGCTAAAGAGGTTTACGAGTTGGCTGAGGACGGTGATCCCACCGATAATTCTACCTATAACTCCGCATATCTGTACTATGAAAAGGTCGGCAACGAAACTGATGGCTACAAATATGTAATTGTAGATATAAACTGCCAGGACTATGAGGAAGGTACTACCGATTACGACAACGCTTTGGGTAAGCTCACCGAAGAACAGTTCATCGCAGGGGCAGGTAAGTACTACACCTACGGCGAAGCCAAGGGCATGTGGAAGCTTGTATTGTACAGAATGGAAAGTGACGGTACCAAGACGGAAAAGGCGTACACGCTCAACAATTTAGACTACATGGTTAACAGCTGTTCGGACGTCGTATACAACTCTACGCTTAACGAGCTTAAAGCGGCAGGTATAATTGGAGATACGGTCAACCTTGATAAAACAATCAAGACGGTCGATACTGTAACCCCCGTTGATACTTCCGACCCCCTTAATCCTACGATAAATTATAAATACGTAACCATTGTTGACGGTAACATTGCTTTGACTGATAATTCCGGAGACGCAAAAACGATGGGTGAATTATCCTTAAAGCAGTTGCTTACGGCAATTACGATGTACCTATAATCAAAATCGAACAAAAAATATTTCGGGGTGCGTCTGCGCCCCGAAAAAATGTTTGACAAATCATTAAATAATATTGTATTATATTTAGGCGTTTTAATAAAACCTTGAATACCGTGGGTGGTATTCCGATTAAGTCCGGGAGGTGAAAAGTTATGAAAACTTACGAAATGCTTTATGTGTTGGACGCTAATCTTTCTGACGAGGCAAAGGAATCCTTTGTTTCCAAGTTCGAGACTATCGTTTCCGACAATGGCGGTAAGGTTGTTTCCACTGACAAGTGGGGCGTAAAGAAGTTGGCTTATCCTATCAACTATAAGAACGACGGCTATTACGTATTAATGACCTTCGAAGCTGAAGCAGCAGTAGTTAAGGAGCTTGACAGAGTTGCAGGCCTTAGCACTGAAGTTTTAAGAAGAATGATTACAATCAAGTAAGATAAGGGTAGACAGATGAACAAAGTATTTTTAATTGGTAATCTCACCAGAGACCCCGAACTTACCGAGACGAGCGGCGGCGTTTCCGTATGCCGTTTCGCTATTGCGGTAAACAGGAATTATTCGGGCTCTGACGGCGAGAGAAAGACCGACTTTTTCAACGTAACCGCTTGGAGAGGTCTTGGCGAAACGGTTTCCCGTTACGCAAAAAAGGGCAACAAGGTTGCGGTAGTCGGTTCTATTGAGTTGCGCAATTACGAGGACAACCAGGGTGTAAAGCGTACGTCCGTTGACATCATTGCACAGGACGTTGAGTTCTTATCACCTAAGGGCGGTTCCAATGGCGCAGGGTATGAAAGCGATATGCCCGCTGCGCAAGGCGGCTCCAGAAAGCCTTCTTTGCAGTCCTTTGACGACGACGGCGATATCCCGTTCTAATCCCATTTAAAGAATATTAAGGAGAATAGTCATGGAAGAAAAGACCACGAATACAACGGCAGCTCCTGCAGCAGCAGGCGCAAAAAAGCCTTTTAAGAGAGCACCCCGCAGGAAGGTGTGCGTTTTCTGCCAGGAAAAGGTTGAGGTTATCGACTACAAGGACGTAAACCGTCTTAAGAAGTTCGTTACCGAATCCGGCAAAATGCTTCCCCGCCGTATGAGCGGCAACTGCGCTAAGCACCAGAGAGAGCTTTCCAA
>JBJFAG010000353.1:0-6482 GCA_051887795.1 Candidatus Coproplasma sp.
TCCATAGCTTAAGCTTTTTATCCACTCGCTCAGCGAGTGGTTATCGTTTCACAATTATTAACTCCGGGCGCAACCGTTTGCACCCGGAGTTATTTTTTTGCTTTTAATTGTTTAACAGTTTATCGGAAAGCTCTATTATCTGCTGAGCATACCTGGCTTTGCGGGATTTTAAAATTGCCCTGTAGATAAAGTAGTTTACGCTTACCATACCTATTCCCAACACGCCGATAACGATACCCAAAGGCATTGAAAACGCTGCGGTGGTAAGCACCTGCATTGCCAGGCACATACCCGTGCCAAGCACGAGCGCGCCAACCGTGCCGAGGGTGAAAGCCGTGATTTCGGCAGGCCTTCTGACCTTTGCGTCAAGCTTGCAGAGCTGCTCAAGGTCGTTTTCCTTTTTGCTCTTCTCGCTGTAGCTCTTCTTGATTTCCTCAACTAATTTTTGTTCTCTATTGTTTTCCATAACTAAATGCTCCTTTCTTAATTTATACCTTAAGTATAAAGAGCGTTTGTTGTTAAATTGCTAATCATTTGTAACCGTTTGGTATTTGTTTTGTTAACGTTTTGTTAATCGTTTAAAAGTTCTTCGGAAAGCTTTAAAATCTCTTCGGAGTACTTTTGTTTGAGCTTATTATGCGTTAAGCGCCATAGAGGGTACGCAACCGCCATAATCCCGCAGCCGACGAGGGAAACTACCGTACCCCAGACGTACAATGCCCACTCCATTGCCATGGACATGCCCAGCCCGAATATCAGCAAGCCGATTACCCCGACTGAAATTCCGACAACCCTGGCTATGGTGTTTACTTTATTGTTTAGCTCCTTCAAGCGCTGAAGCTTGCCCTTTTCCTGGTTTTTTGGCAGATAGGCATTGCGTATGCTCTCTATCTCCCTCCGCTCCTCTTCCGTCGGGGCAGTGTACGTATAATTAAACCTCTCTTCCATCTCTGATTTCCTTTAGTTTTCTGTTTGATGCGATTATCATATAGATCCCCAGGGCGGCGGTCAGAATACAGACTATTGTACCCGTAATGCCGTTCATCTGCCCTTGCATATCCATTTCGCCGCCGAACTCCCTGAACATTGCCGTCTGCAGGGCGAGAATCGATACAAGGGCGTCGGCAAGGTTAATATTGCGCAGTGCGCCTATCGTCGCCTCGTCCGACTTTTTGGCCTTGACTGCGTTGTAGATTGCCATAATTATTTTATAGAAGGCATACATTGCCGAAACGTAAATCGTGTAGCCGTGATGCACGAAGGAGTTTTTACCCAACACCATATACAATATGGCCGCTGAAAGAGCAACGGGGAGAACTATCAACCCTATCCCGCACAGGCGGTAGATTTTTAACGCCTTGACATTGTAAACCTTGTCGCCGTTATCGCTTTTGTTCCTACCGCGATAGTAATTTAAAACGACGCCCCTCATTACCGCCAGAAGGAGATAATAAGCGGCAAGCGAGCCGTACCAGACAGACCTGTTAATAACGCCTAAAACGCCGTTAAACGCCACATATGCGGCACTCAACGTGAATGAGCCTATTGCAAATACAACCGTCCTGAAGCTGTAATGACTGATTAGCTTATTAGTAAAATTACGCTTTTTCAGCTTAGCTATAATACCGCTTTTTATCCTGGGTGCAGTAATTATTATTACGTAGACGAGATAGCCTAACGTGATTGCCGCTAAGGCGTAGACTACGTAGTTTATCACGCTGTCCGTCAGAAACAGACAGACTAACGAGGCGGCTATGGCGCAGAGGGTTATTGCCAGCCAGACAAATACAAACCAGACGGGAGGCTGTTTAAAAAAGTTTAAAAGTTTTTTCATATTATGCGTTGATTACTACGGTGAAGGTACTGCCCTTGCCCACCTGGCTTTCCACAGTAATCTGACCGCCCAGCACGTCTATAACCTTTTTTACAAGCGCAAGCCCCAGACCGTTGCCCTCCTTCTGGTGAGAGGTGTCCCCCTGGTAGAATTTATCGAAGATATGCTCCCCCACTTCCTTTGAAATTCCGCAGCCCGTATCGGTTACGGTGACTATTGCCTTGCCGTTCTCCCTCTTAAGATATACGCCAACCGTACCGCCGTTTTCCGTAAATTTGATTGCGTTTGACAAAAGATTGTGCCAGACGATATCCAGGTATTCGGGGCAGGACGTCAGCTCCACCTCCTCTAAATCGCAGTCAAGCTCTATGCCCTTGCTCTCGATTAAGTCCTCGTACGAGATGATTATCTGCGCTATGCTTTCGTCCAGACGGAATTTATTCAGCTCCGGGGTGAGCTGTTGGTTCTCCAACTTGTTTAATTTCAATATGTTGCCCACGAGGGCCGTCAACCTCTGAGACGCCGACACGAGCGTCTGGGCATATTTTATGCGGGTCTCCCCGTCAACCTCGCCCTGCAGCGCCGTGGCGTAGTTGGAAATTATTGAAAGAGGCGTCTTTATTTCGTGCGAGACGTTGGAGATAAAGTCGGTATGCAGCACCTCGGTTTTTTCAAGCTCTGCCGTCATCTTATTCAAGTTTTCTTTGATGAAGTCGTACTCGTTATAATGTGCGTAATCGTGTGTCAGCGACAGCCTTACCGAAAAATCCCCCGAAGCTATTTTATCGGTTGCGGTGAGTATTTCGGTTACGGGTTTATCCACCATGCATTTTCTGCGGATAACGTCTATTACGGTTGCGGCGAGGGCTAAAAGTATTATTGCCGCAAGCATGACGATTGCGGTAACCGTCTTGCTTTCGGTGTAATTTCTGACAAGCTCCAATACCAATACGGCGATACTTACCACTACCGATATGAATATAAAAAAGAGTATCGCTCCTATTGCAGAGCTTAGTTTCTTTTTATTTCTGTTCATTTCAATACCGCCTTGTAGCCCAGCCCGTGAACCGTCACTATTTCAAATCCGTTGCACTTCTTCGTCTTTTCCCTCAGCTTGACCATATACACGTCAACCGTGCGGGAGGTTGCGGAGGAGTCGAATCCCCAGAACTCCTCCATAAGCTGCGTTCTTGTGAACGTCTTTTTGGGGAAGGAGAGCAGTTTGAACAGTAAGTCAAACTCCCTTACGGTTAAATTGATTTCCTCTCCGTCGATATAGGCGGTATGCTCCTGAGAGTTCATGCGCAAATTCCCTGCAACCAACTCCTTACACCGCTCTATATTGGCCCTGCGTAGCAGTGCCTCTACCCTGAGCAACAGTATATCGATATCAAAGGGTTTGACTACGTAGTCAAACCCTTTGATATCGATATACTGTTGCTCAGGGTAGAGGCACTGCTACGCAGGGCCAATATAGAGCGGTGTAAGGAGTTGGTTGCAGGGAATTTGCGCATGAACTCTCAGGAGCATACCGCCTATATCGACGGAGAGGAAATCAATTTAACCGTAAGGGAGTTTGACTTACTGTTCAAACTGCTCTCCTTCCCCAAAAAGACGTTCACAAGAACGCAGCTTATGGAGGAGTTCTGGGGATTCGACTCCTCCGCAACCTCCCGCACGGTTGACGTGTATATGGTCAAGCTGAGGGAAAAGACGAAGAAGTGCAACGGATTTGAAATAGTGACGGTTCACGGGCTGGGCTACAAGGCGGTATTGAAATGAACAGAAATAAAAAGAAACTAAGCTCTGCAATAGGAGCGATACTCTTTTTTATATTCATATCGGTAGTGGTAAGTATCGCCGTATTGGTATTGGAGCTTGTCAGAAATTACACCGAAAGCAAGACGGTTACCGCAATCGTCATGCTTGCGGCAATAATACTTTTAGCCCTCGCCGCAACCGTAATAGACGTTATCCGCAGAAAATGCATGGTGGATAAACCCGTAACCGAAATACTCACCGCAACCGATAAAATAGCTTCGGGGGATTTTTCGGTAAGGCTGTCGCTGACACACGATTACGCACATTATAACGAGTACGACTTCATCAAAGAAAACTTGAATAAGATGACGGCAGAGCTTGAAAAAACCGAGGTGCTGCATACCGACTTTATCTCCAACGTCTCGCACGAAATAAAGACGCCTCTTTCAATAATTTCCAACTACGCCACGGCGCTGCAGGGCGAGGTTGACGGGGAGACCCGCATAAAATATGCCCAGACGCTCGTGTCGGCGTCTCAGAGGTTGACGGCCCTCGTGGGCAACATATTGAAATTAAACAAGTTGGAGAACCAACAGCTCACCCCGGAGCTGAATAAATTCCGTCTGGACGAAAGCATAGCGCAGATAATCATCTCGTACGAGGACTTAATCGAGAGCAAGGGCATAGAGCTTGACTGCGATTTAGAGGAGGTGGAGCTGACGTCCTGCCCCGAATACCTGGATATCGTCTGGCACAATCTTTTGTCAAACGCAATCAAATTTACGGAAAACGGCGGTACGGTTGGCGTATATCTTAAGAGGGAGAACGGCAAGGCAATAGTCACCGTAACCGATACGGGCTGCGGAATTTCAAAGGAAGTGGGGGAGCATATCTTCGATAAATTCTACCAGGGGGACACCTCTCACCAGAAGGAGGGCAACGGTCTGGGGCTTGCGCTTGTAAAAAAGGTTATAGACGTGCTGGGCGGTCAGATTACTGTGGAAAGCCAGGTGGGCAAGGGCAGTACCTTCACCGTAGTAATCAACGCATAATATGAAAAAACTTTTAAACTTTTTTAAACAGCCTCCCGTCTGGTTTGTATTTGTCTGGCTGGCAATAACCCTCTGCGCCATAGCCGCCTCGTTAGTCTGTCTGTTTCTGACGGACAGCGTGATAAACTACGTAGTCTACGCCTTAGCGGCAATCACGTTAGGCTATCTCGTCTACGTAATAATAATTACTGCACCCAGGATAAAAAGCGGTATTATAGCTAAGCTGAAAAAGCGTAATTTTACTAATAAGCTAATCAGTCATTACAGCTTCAGGACGGTTGTATTTGCAATAGGCTCATTCACGTTGAGTGCCGCATATGTGGCGTTTAACGGCGTTTTAGGCGTTATTAACAGGTCTGTCTGGTACGGCTCGCTTGCCGCTTATTATCTCCTTCTGGCGGTAATGAGGGGCGTCGTTTTAAATTACTATCGCGGTAGGAACAAAAGCGATAACGGCGACAAGGTTTACAATGTCAAGGCGTTAAAAATCTACCGCCTGTGCGGGATAGGGTTGATAGTTCTCCCCGTTGCTCTTTCAGCGGCCATATTGTATATGGTGTTGGGTAAAAACTCCTTCGTGCATCACGGCTACACGATTTACGTTTCGGCAATGTATGCCTTCTATAAAATAATTATGGCAATCTACAACGCAGTCAAGGCCAAAAAGTCGGACGAGGCGACGATAGGCGCACTGCGCAATATTAACCTTGCCGACGCCCTTGTATCGATTCTCGCCCTGCAGACGGCAATGTTCAGGGAGTTCGGCGGCGAAATGGATATGCAAGGGCAGATGAACGGCATTACGGGTACAATAGTCTGTATTCTGACCGCCGCCCTGGGGATCTATATGATAATCGCATCAAACAGAAAACTAAAGGAAATCAGAGATGGAAGAGAGGTTTAATTATACGTACACTGCCCCGACGGAAGAGGAGCGGAGGGAGATAGAGAGCATACGCAATGCCTATCTGCCAAAAAACCAGGAAAAGGGCAAGCTTCAGCGCTTGAAGGAGCTAAACAATAAAGTAAACACCATAGCCAGGGTTGTCGGAATTTCAGTCGGGGTAATCGGCTTGCTGATATTCGGGCTGGGCATGTCCATGGCAATGGAGTGGGCATTGTACGTCTGGGGTACGGTAGTTTCCCTCGTCGGCTGCGGGATTATGGCGGTTGCGTACCCTCTATGGCGCTTAACGCATAATAAGCTCAAACAAAAGTACTCCGAAGAGATTTTAAAGCTTTCCGAAGAACTTTTAAACGATTAACAAAACGTTAACAAAACAAATACCAAACGGTTACAAATGATTAGCAATTTAACAACAAACGCTCTTTATACTTAAGGTATAAATTAAGAAAGGAGCATTTAGTTATGGAAAACAATAGAGAACAAAAATTAGTTGAGGAAATCAAGAAGAGCTACAGCGAGAAGAGCAAAAAGGAAAACGACCTTGAGCAGCTCTGCAAGCTTGACGCAAAGGTCAGAAGGCCTGCCGAAATCACGGCTTTCACCCTCGGCACGGTTGGCGCGCTCGTGCTTGGCACGGGTATGTGCCTGGCAATGCAGGTGCTTACCACCGCAGCGTTTTCAATGCCTTTGGGTATCGTTATCGGCGTGTTGGGAATAGGTATGGTAAGCGTAAACTACTTTATCTACAGGGCAATTTTAAAATCCCGCAAAGCCAGGTATGCTCAGCAGATAATAGAGCTTTCCGATAAACTGTTAAACAATTAAAAGCAAAAAAATAACTCCGGGTGCAAACGGTTGCGCCCGGAGTTAATAATTGTGAAACGATAACCACTCGCTGAGCGAGTGGATAAAAAGCTTAAGCTATGGA
>JBJFAG010000354.1:0-6470 GCA_051887795.1 Candidatus Coproplasma sp.
CAAATTCCGGAATATTCCTCCCGTTTTCAAGTTCCTGATTTATGTCGGACGAAAACACCCCGCCATAAAAAAACGTCAGTGAAACGTTATCTATATCAAACTCATTAGTTTGGCTTTTATAAGCACAAAATTCCGAAGGCAAGGGAGCGCTAACTGAGTATTCAAATCCACATTCTATACCTGCCCCGTCGCTCGATCCCGTGTCCGGATTATCTCCCGATTCTATACCCGAATCACCCATAGGCGGCGTTTTGCCGACAATC
Source organism: Candidatus Coproplasma sp. (assembly GCA_051887795.1). Classification (GTDB taxonomy): domain Bacteria; phylum Bacillota; class Clostridia; order Christensenellales; family Borkfalkiaceae; genus Coproplasma. The sequence continues at coordinate 264 of JBJFAG010000354.1, forward strand.
GGGATTATAATGCTTGCAAGTAAAACGGCTAACAATACGCAACCGCTTATGGCTATAGCTAAAATCTTTTTTGTGTTTAGGCTTATTGCTACTCTGTTGCCGAATACGGAATGATTACTCGTTTTATTATTCTTTATTTTTCTGACGGGCTGCTCCTGTTGTCGTTTGAGCGGGTTAGCCTCGTCTATATATTCTTCGTTGACAAAGGAAAGAACGTTGAACCACCTCTCTTTATCGGTCATCATAACACACCTTCCTTTTTAAGAAAATCTTTAAATTTGTTGCGCATACGGTTTAATGACACTTTAACGTTGTTTTGCGATAATGATGTAGAAACAGATATCTCCTCTATTGAACAACAATACCAATATCTCTGCATAAAGACAATTCTGTTGCGTTTGGATAACGTTGAAAGGAACTTGTTTATACATTCTCTCAATACTATCTCGTTTACGAAATCAACCTCATACCCTTCTACGCACTCGAAAAACTCGTCCATGGCCGTTTGTATGCCACAATTCCTTTTCTGGGCATTTTTATACTTATAACGGTTAATCGACAGATTGCGCGTTATGCTCCCTATGAAGCCTCGGAAATTATCAGGGCACTGCGGAGGAATAACGTTCCACACCCTTAAATACGTATCGTTGACGCATTCTTCCGCATCCGTACTTGAATACAGGATATGATAGGCTATGTAATTGCAATACTTCCCGTACTTAATATCCGTTTGGGTAATCGCCATTTCAGAGCGGTCGAAATAAAGTTGGATTATCTGTTCGTCTTGCACGACAACCTCCTTAGAATTTAAGCCCTTTCACCTGAATAGACAATTTTCCATTGATAAAGGTTACGCTTAAACATAATTTTTTTAATTAATTGTACAACACAATTGCCTGTTTGACAATACTGACTTGCCGAATACTATATTATCCGTTCATTTGTATCCCCGAAAACATCTAAAAAACCTGCAACAAGCTTGTTACAGGTTTTGTGCCGATTATTAAATTGAACGGGTGTTATGCTTGGCTCTATTAAGCGGTTAAACCCAATTTTGCCATGTAGGTTATTACAATTTCGGAGTCTGCGGCAAGGCCTTTAAGCGAAACCGATTCAAAGTCAAGGGAGTTGTTATTTGTATCGCCGTCGTTCACCCTTATCAGTATTATCTGCTTGCTGTACTCGGTTATAACCGTGCCTTCGCCGACTTCGTTATCAGTTAAATCGGCGTCTGCGCCCAAGGCGTCTACAACGCTATCCCCGTTTACAAGCTGAAGAGAGAAGGTCTTATTGCTTATAGAAAGCGAAGTCCACTCGATATCCGCACGGCTGACCGAAAATGCACCGGCGGGATTGCCTGCCGCACAGCGGACTATATAGACCTGGTCTGCCTCTATAGTACCCGTAAGAGCCAGCTCCTGCCATTCGGTTGCGGTTGCGCCGCCCACGGCGTATCTGAGCTTATAGCCCGTCAGCTCAATTGCCGTGTCGGTGGGGTTTTTAATCGCTATAAAGTCGTTGGTTGAAGGCCCGTCGACTTTAGTACCTGCACCGCCTACCGCATAGATAAGCAGGTGGTCTGCGTTTTGTGCGGGTGCTTCCACGAAGGTGCTGTGCATTTCATAGCTCTTCTTTTCGCCCTCCACCGCATAGAAAGCAACCGTTCCGCTGTTTTCGTTGGCGACAACAAGCACGTTTTTACCGCCTGTCTTTTCGCTCGCCTCGATATAGTCCATACCTTCGGGAGCGACGTCGCCCGCCATTGCCTGCGTATAGTCGCGGGTGGACGTGTAATCTTTAAAGGTCGCCTCGCCGTACTTTATGTTGGTTAAGTCAAAGGTCATAACGCCGCTTACGCGCTCTAAGCCTACAAAGGCGTAGGGCCTGCCGTCAATATAGCGGACAAGTACGGTTTCGGGTTCGGGGCCCTTTTTCTTGCTGCGCCCGTCGAGCGTAGTTTTATCGTTGCTGCAGTTGAAGTAATCCGCATATTCCGAGTTTGCAACCGCCCTTTCTATGGCGTCGCCGCTGTCGTATACGAGCGACATATCGTCAGCCCTGAACACCGAGAACGAACGGCCGCCTAAGACATACGCCTTATCCGCATCCAGGCCGTCCCACTCGTTATTGTCGAGAATTTCCACCTTGGTGGAGCCTATCGTCATCTTCGTTATGCCCGAATAATCGCCCCACTCCCTGGCGTCACCCTCGTTTGCGGTGGCTATGTAGGTTACGCCGTCCAGCTCAAACGCGTCTATTCCGTCGGGCATATATACGCCGTAGACGTTTTGAGTGGTTATCTCTATCTTACCGTCGTCCAAAAGGTCTAAGGCGTTTTCCTCTTTGGAGTGGTCCTTAAAGCCGAGAGCGTCTACCTTGATAAACTGTCTGGTCTGCAAGTCGAGCGTGGCGATTGCGTTCGCCTCCTGCAGCGAAACGTAGGCATAATTTCCGCTTACCGTGATATATTCGGGTTCGAAGTCAGCGGAAGGATTTGCGCCCTTTTTTATTAGAACGCCTGCATTGACGAGAGCCTCTCTCTGAGAGTCGAAGCCGTCAAACGTTGCGTTTGTTACTTCTCCGCTCTGCACGCCTGCGGACAGATCTATTATAGTAACGCTGCCTTTGGGGTCTGCAGTACCGTCGGCATAGCCCATTCTCGGCTCGCCCTCGTTGGCAGTCAGCACTAAATTTCCTGCAAAGGTAATCATATCGGGCTGAACGCCGCAAGCGTAAGCTTTAACGTAGTTGCCGTCGTAGTCTATAAGCACTACCGCACCGTTTGAGTAATACTCTGCCCCCTGCAATGCAACTGCGACAACCTTAAGCTCGTTATTCACAGCCACGCTAGTTATATCGCCAACGGCAAAGCCCGCTTCAAAATCGGCGGAGTGTTCGGCGACCATTTTACTAAAATCAATTCTGTCCGTCGCCTCGTTAAAGTCGGTCTGCAATTCGTCCGCATTTTCCGCATAGACGCCCAGAGATATAATGTCCAGCGTCTGCATTTTGCCGTTTACTAAATAAACCTTGCCGTTGTCTTTGTTATACTTGACTATCTCCGCAACGCCGCCGTCTGCCGAGCTGAACCCCGTATTAAACTGCGCAACCTTGTTTAAGGTTAAATCCGTCTGTCTGACGCTGCCTGCGTTATGCTTACTGCCGTCTGAAAAAATTACGATAAGCTCGCCGTTGCCGTTGACGTATACGTCCTGTACCGAAACGCCGTCTGCTCCGTCTATACCGTCTGCTCCGTCTGCTCCGTTAGTGCCGTCTATACCGTTCGTGCCGTTGGTACCGTTCGTGCCGTTTTCGCCTTTAACTTTGCCTGCGTTCCTGGTGGTGCCGTCCGAAAAAGTAACTATCAAATCCCCGTTAGTATCAATCGCAACGCTCTGCACCGAGGTTGCGGTTGCACCGCCGTTATCCCGGGAGCAACCTGCAAAAGCCGCCACTCCCAAAGCCATTGCCGCCGCTGAAATTACGGCGACTATCCTTTTCTTTTTACTCATAAAATTTATTCTCCTTATTAATGCTACGGGTTTAGTTTACCTTTCGGATGTAAACTAATCTATCGCTCTTTTGTCTGATTTTTGTAAAATTATTTACGCAGCATTCAGCCAATCTGGTATTATAAAATATATGTATTTTGGGTATTTTAATAATATCAAAAGGGAGTATAATGGTTGACAGTACTAAATATAAATAAAGGATATTTAAAAATATGAGTAATGAAAGATACGAATTAAACAAAAACCTTGCGCAGATGCTCAAGGGCGGCGTTATTATGGACGTAACCACGCCCGAACAGGCTAAAATTGCTGAAAAGGCAGGCGCCTGCGCAGTTATGGCGCTGGAGAGAATCCCCGCTGATATAAGAGCGGCCGGCGGCGTTTCCCGTATGAGCGACCCCAAGATGATTAAGGGTATTCAGGAAGCCGTTTCCATTCCCGTAATGGCTAAATGCCGTATAGGCCACTTTGCAGAAGCGCAGATTTTACAGGCGATTGAAATCGACTATATCGACGAGAGCGAGGTTTTATCCCCTGCTGACGATAAGTACCACATCGACAAGACCAAGTTCGACGTACCCTTCGTATGCGGTGCAAGGGACTTGGGCGAGGCGTTAAGGCGTATTGCCGAGGGCGCGTCTATGATAAGGACCAAGGGCGAACCGGGTACGGGCGACGTCGTTCAGGCGGTAAGGCATATGAGGGCTATGCAGTCCGAGATAAGGAGAGTTGTCTCCCTTTCCGAGGACGAGCTGTACGAAACGGCTAAGACCTTACAGGTTCCCTACGATTTAATTAAATACGTTCACGAAAACGGCAAACTGCCCGTAGTAAACTTCGCCGCAGGCGGCGTTGCCACCCCTGCCGACGCAGCTCTGATGATGCAGCTCGGCGCAGAGGGCGTGTTCGTAGGTTCGGGCATATTCAAGAGCGGCAACCCCGAAAAGAGGGCGGCGGCAATCGTCAAGGCCGTAACCAACTACAACGACGCAAAGATGCTTGCAGAGCTGTCCGAAGATTTAGGCGAGGCTATGGTCGGCATTAACGAAAATGAAATTAAAATCATTATGGAAGAAAGGGGTAAATAATGCGAATAGGCGTACTTGCATTGCAGGGGGCGTTTATCGAACACGAAAAAATGCTTGCAAAGTTAGGTACAGACAGCTTTGAAATCCGTCAGCTTTGCGATCTGGACCAAAGCTTTGACGCCCTTATTATCCCGGGTGGTGAAAGCACCGTTCAGGGTAAGCTTTTAAACGAGCTTAATATGATGGATAAGGTGCGCAAGCTTATTGAAAGCGGCTTGCCCGTCTGGGGAACCTGTGCAGGACTTATTCTGCTTGCCAGGCGCATAGACGGCGGCGAAAAACCCCATATTGCGGCTATGGATATTGTGGCAAAGCGCAACGCCTACGGCAGGCAGCTGGGCAGTTTTTTCTGCAAATCCGACTTTAAAGGGCTGGGTGAAATACCCATGACTTTTATCCGCGCTCCCTATATAGAAAGCTATGAAAACGACGTGGAAGTGCTTGCCACGGTTGAGGGCAAGGCGGTTGCGGCAAGGCAGAATAATATGCTCGTCACCGCATTTCACCCAGAGCTTAACGACGACACTCGTCTGCACGAATATTTTTTAAGGGAATTTGTTAATTAAATAATGCTTCAACGATAAAGGCGGCGGTGCGAAATTGTTCGCACCGCCGCCTTTATTCCAAAAAAAACAAAGCGTAAGCAAAGAGGTTACATATCGCCATTCCGCTTACGCCTTATAAGGAGAAATATTTTTCTATGGGAGAGTACAAAACGTTAGTTGTATCCGCCCTTAATTTTCAGTTACTCGGTTTTATTCTGCGAATATTTCAGTTCGACTTGTCTTATCTTTTCTTTCAATTCTAAAATTTCCCTTTCCAGACGGTCAATTTTATTATCCTGGTATCTTTTGCCGACAACCGCTAATATCGCAACTAAAACACAAAACACTACTCCTGCAATACCGTACAATCTTACTTCTTCTATGGTAATCATCCAGATAAACAGCGGTATAATTAATATAGGAAGTATAAATCCGCCGCCTTCGACAAAAATCTTATGACGAGATACGCCTTGACCACGATAAATTTCTTTTAGCTCTTCTTCCCTTTCCGCTATTTCCATATTATAGTGCGATATTTCGATATCGTATTCCGATAAATTAATTCTGTCGTATCCTTCCATAACAACACTCTTTAAAGTATAAAACTCTTCAATCCTTTGATATATCAATTTATTAAAAAGTAATTCTGACTATCTAAGGGGGGATTATCGTTTTCAACCTTTGTATAGCTTCCGTCGGGGAGCATCTTGCGTGCATTGACGTTGTCTGCAAGTATGGTCTGCAAAATATTATAAATTCTCTCCCTTATGTCTTTATCCAATACGGGGGTAGCAATCTCCACCCGCCTGTCTGTATTTCTGGTCATCAGATCGGCGCTTGAAATATAGGTCGTCATCTCCTCCCCTTCGCCGAAGCAATAGACCCTTGAGTGTTCCAAAAACCTGCCCACGACGGAGATCACGTTAACGTTATCGGTTACGCCGGGGATACCTGCAACAAGACAGCAAATCCCCCTTACAATCAGGTTGACTTTAACGCCGCACCTGCCCACCTCGCAGAGCTTATCAATCATCTCCTTGTCGGTTAAGGAATTCATCTTTG
>JBJFAG010000355.1:0-6440 GCA_051887795.1 Candidatus Coproplasma sp.
CCCTGCGCTTGAAGCGCTTAATCAAGCCACCGGCTTAGCCGGTGGTACTTGACTACCAATAATAAAATTATTAGTAAATGTACTTATTTGATACTTTTGCAAATTCCTTATAATTTATTATTTCTATTATTTAATATTGAATAATTTATATTCGTATGTTATAATTTTAACAATTATTATAGGTTGGATGTATTATTAATGATTGATATCGATCAGGCAATTTTTCAAAGGCATAGTGTACGTAATTTCAGTAATAAGGCTGTAGACATTAAGACTATAGCAGATATTTTGAATGCAGGAAGATTAGCTCCTTCTGCAAAAAATAGGCAACCGTGGCGTTTTGAAATAGCCGATAATAGCGAAAAAGAAAAGATTGCCCTATTTATGGAAGACGGTGCTAAAACTGAAAACGATAAATTTAGTACGGTTACTAAATCTGCGCAAATAGTTCGTCACGCTCCGGTTGTCATTGTAGTATTTTTAACAAGCACTTCTATCAGTGATTACATTTCTTTGGGTGCTTGTTTGGAAAACATGTCTTTAAAAGCTACTGATTTGGGATTGGGCAGTCTAATTGTCTGTGATACTCAGTGTTGCAGCAACAGAATATCAAATCTGTTTTTGCGCAGTGAAGAGGCTGTTGCTTTGTTGCTATTGGGATATGAAGCTTACAATTCAAAAAGAGCTAAAAAATTGCCGTTAAAATGTTTGGTAGACGATATTCCGTTTGATAATTATAGTTTTGATATCTTAGACGATTTACCTGAAGCAAACGTAGACGATAAGCCCTTTGTGTTTATCAGCTATTCTCATAAAGATGCGCAAATAGTTATAAGTGATATTATAGAGATGAAAAAGCATGGCGTCAGATTATGGTATGACTGCTCTATATTATTTGGGGAAAAATGGGATGAATGTGTTTTAAACATTATTCGCAGAGAAAATTGTGTGGGCGTCATTATCTATGTTAGCGATAACTCGGTTAATTCTGAAAACGTAGCAAAAGAGATTGAATGTGCTAAACTAAAATTTGGAAGCAATAGCACAAGTATTATCGGGGTGCATATTGGCGGCAAGGTTCTTAGTGAATATAACATTATGAATAATAAATGTTTATCGGTATTCAGTTCTGCGTTTTCAGACACTAATAAATATATTAGTCGTGCTTGTAACGTAAGTAGAAAGGAGGGGATTCTTTCAGTAATTGAACAGGCCGAGCGTTTAGGTGCAGTTGCAGAATGCGGTGTTTATGACGAATTTAAGTATAGGAGAATTAGTGAAGGTATAGAGATATTGCAATATAATGGTAGTTCTGTTACGGTATCAATTCCTTCATCAATTGCCGGTCTGCCTGTCGTATCGCTTGGTAAAAACATGTTTAAGTCTAACGATATAGTACGTAAAGTTATTGTTCCTTATACTGTTAAAATTATTGGTGACGGTGCGTTTTCAGGTATGACTGCTTTAGCTGAAGTTGAATTAACAGATAACGTTGAAAGAATAGGGGTTGCTGCATTCAGAGGGTGTTCTTCTTTAAAATCAATAATTTTACCTGAAAACGTTGTCATATTGGAGGAGGCATTATTTCGCGATTGCACTTCACTTGAGTCTGTTAGAGTCCCCAAAAACGTTAAGGAATTTGGCGAAGCTGTTTTCAGAGGGTGTAGTTCATTGAAAAGTGTTTATATGCCTTCAGTTTTATTAATGACAGAGGGTGGTTTTTATGGTTGCAGCAATCTTAATGTAATTGTCGCATCGCCCGAACTTAAGGGGTTAGAGGAGCATTCTTTTGAAACTTGCCCAAACATTAACGTGGATTTATGCGGTTTTAGCTACCGTAACGGGAAATGTGTAAAAAGTTCATAAAAAATTCCTGTATAATATTGTTACCCGCTGTATCAATGATACATAATTAATCTAGTTGCAAAACCGCCCCGACGCAAACGCGTCGGGGCGGTACCTTATAATGTTTACATTATAATATTAATTAATCTCTTGGGAACGACGATAAATTTCTTTATCTGCTTACCCTCAAGTAAAGGTTTAATCTCTTCGTGTTCCTTAACCGTCTTTTCAATATCCTCTTTGGACATATCGGAGGGGAGGGAGATTTTAGCTTTAATCTTGTTGTTTATCTGAACGGCATATTCGAAGCAATCTTCACCGCACTTTGCCTCGTCGTATACGGGCCAGGGCTCGTAGGCAATTGTTCCTTTGTGACCTAACTTTGTGTTCCAGATCTCTTCGGTTATGAAGGGGATAACGGGATTTAAGAGCTTAATCAACCCTTCAGCGTATTCGGTAGGGAAATTATTGCCTGCCGAAATCTCTTTATAGATTGCATTGACAAAGATCATCATCTGGGAAATTGCGGTGTTGACCTTCATTGCCATATAATCTTCGCCGACCTTTTTAACCGTCTGGTGGTAGATTTTTTCAAGGTTTTTGTTGGGTTCGGGGGAGATTACGTCGCTCTCCATATACAGCCTGTAAATTCTGTCGATAAACTTCTTAACGCCTTCGATGTTAGCCGTGTTCCAGGGCTTGGTATCTGCAACGGGGCCCATAAACATCTCGTACATTCTCAAGGTGTCTGCGCCGTACTCTTTAACCACGTCGTCGGGATTGATTACGTTGCCGAGGGATTTGGACATCTTATTGTTGTCCTCACCTAAAATCATACCCTGGTGGAAGAGCTTTTTAAACGGTTCCTTGCAGGGAACGTAGCCGTTATCGTATAAGAAATTCATCCAGAAACGGGAGTAGAGCAGATGGCCTACCAAATGTTCCTTACCGCCGCAGTAGAAGTCAACGGGCATCCAATACTTTAATAAGTCGTAATCTGCAAACGCCTTATCGTTGTGGGGGTCGCAGTAGCGGAGGAAGTACCAGCTTGAACCTGCGGAACCGGGCATTGTAGTTGTTTCTCTCTTGCCCTTGACGCCGTTAATCTCAACGTTAACCCAATCGGTTGCATTTTCCAAAGGAGCGTTGCCGCCATGGCCTTTGTAGTCGTCCATTTCAGGTAAGATAAGGGGAAGTTGATCTTCTGTTAAAAGCACGTCCTCGCCGTTTTCAAGGTGAACGACGGGGAGAGGTTCGCCCCAATAGCGCTGACGGGCAAAAATCCATTCCCTGAGCTTGTAGCTTACAGCCTTTTCTCCGCAACCGTGTTCCTTAAGCCAGTCAGCCATGGTATTAATTGCGTCCTGCTTATTCATACCGTTGATAAAATCGGAATTGATATGAACGCCGTCAGCAGTATAAGCTTCTTTTTCGACGTCGCCGCCCTCTAAGACGGGAATGATGGGGAGGTTAAACTTCTTTGCAAATTCCCAGTCACGGGTATCGTGAGCAGGTACTGCCATAATTGCACCAGTACCGTAAGAGGTTAAAACGTAATCGGAGATAAACACGGGGATTTTATTACCGTTAACGGGGTTGATAGCATAGGCACCCGTAAACGCTCCCGTCTTTTCCTTGTTTAAATCGGTTCTCTCAAGTTCGGACTTGCTTGCGCAAACTGCCTTGTAAGCTTCAATTTCCTCTTTTTGTTTAGGAGTAGTTATCTTGTCGATTAATGCATGTTCAGGCGCTAATACGCAGTAGGTTGCGCCAAAGAGCGTATCGCAACGTGTGGTGAAAACGGTAAATTTATAATCGGTACCGTCAACCTTAAAGTCAACCTTGGCGCCAACCGATTTACCAATCCAATTGCGCTGAGCAACCTTGGAAGCTTCGGGCCAGTCAAGCTCTTCAAGTCCTTCTAAAAGCCTTTCTGCATACTTGTTGATGTCGATTACCCACTGCTTCATATTCTTACGAATAACAGGGTAACCGCCACGTTCGCTCTTACCGTCGACAATTTCATCGTTAGCAAGAACGGTGCCAAGCTCTTCACACCAGTTAACAGGGGTATCAACGTATCTTGCAAGCCCTGCTTTGCACAGCTGTTCAAATATCCACTGCGTCCATTTGTAGTAGGAAGGGTCGCAGGTGGAGACGGTCTGATCCCAGTCGTAGGAAAGGCCGAGCATCTTTAATTGACGGGTGAAGTTTTCAATATTCTTTTCGGTAAAACCACCGGGGTGATTACCCGTCTTTATTGCATACTGTTCAGCAGGCAGACCGAAGCTGTCAAATCCAATGGGGTGAAGAACGTTGTAGCCCTGCATCCGCTTCATTCTTGCAATTATATCGGTTGCAGTGTAGCCCTCGGGGTGACCTACGTGCAGGCCTGCGCCTGAAGGGTAGGGGAACATATCGAGTACGTAATATTTGGGTTTGGAAAAATCGTGCAGATCGGTGTGGAAAGTTTTGTTTTTATCCCAATATTCCACCCATTTCTTTTCAACATCAGCAAAATTAGTATAAGGCATTTTTCTTTTCCTTAAAAATAAAATTATTTGCTACTAATTATACATATTTAATAATTATTTGGCAAATAAAATCATTATAAATTATTACGTAAAGTCGTTGACAAAAGTTAAAATTAGTATTAAACTTATATCAAGTTTGAATTATAGCGGGTTGTAGGACAAGTACCGCCTGAAGAAATTACAGAGAGCGCACGGGGCTGAGAGTTGCGTATTTTGTAGGGGGAAGGGAAACCACTTACGTTTTTACCCGATTTTAAAAGTGGTCTTTACGACAATTAAGGTGGAACCACGCAAAAATAGATGTTTGCGTCCTTAAACTTATTTTAGTTTGAGGGCGTTTTTATTTTAAAATCATAATTCCACATGAGTGGGAAAGGAGTTTATATGAACGTAATTTTACCTGACGGAAGCAATCTTTCGGTAGAAGAAAATGCAAATTGCTCTGTCGTTGCAAAAGCCATTTCCGAAGGCCTTGCACGCGCTGCGGTTGCTGCAAAAATTAATGGCCAATTAGTAGATCTGTCCAGCCCCGTTAAAGAGGGTGACAAGGTTGAAATAGTAACCTTAAAGGATAAAGAGGGATTAGAGGTTTATCGCCACACTTGTTCACACGTATTGGCTCAGGCTGTAAAAACTATTTACCCTACCTGCAATCTTGCAATCGGCCCCGTTATTGAAAACGGCTTCTATTATGATATAGATTTTAATACGCCTATAACCTTAGATGACTTTGAACAGATTGAAGCTGAAATGGCTAAAATAATCAAGTCAAATTATAAGATTGAGCGTATAGAACTCCCCAGGGCTGAGGCTTTGGAGCGCATGTCTAAATACAAGGAAAAATATAAGGTAGAACTCATTAACGATTTACCTGAAGACAGCACTATTTCCTTCTATAAACAGGGTTCGTTTACCGATTTGTGCAGAGGACCTCACCTTCCTTCAACAGGTAAGATTAAGGCGTTTAAACTCACTTCGATTGCAGGTGCTTACTGGAGGGGCGACGAAAAGAACAAAATGCTCACCAGAATTTACGCAACCGCATTTGCAACCAAGGATGAAATGAAGGCTTACTTCGAAATGATGGAGGAGGCAAAGAAGCGTGATCATATCAAGCTTGGTAAGGAGTTAAAGCTCTTTGCTCTGTTAAACGAGGGTAAAGGTTTCCCGTTCTTCCTTCCCAACGGTATGGTTATTAAGAACGAACTTTGCAACTATTGGAGAGAATTACACCGTAAGGAAGGTTACGTTGAAATTCAGACTCCCATAATTTTAACGCGTACCCTTTGGGAAAATTCCGGACATTGGGACCATTACAGGGATAATATGTACACCACCAAAATTGACGGTGAAGATTGCGCTGTAAAGCCCATGAACTGCCCCGGCGGTATGCTCGTCTATAAGCTTGAACCCCACAGCTATAAGGACCTGCCTCTCAGAGCAGCTGAAATGGGTATGGTTCACCGCCATGAGAAGAGCGGTCAGCTCCACGGTTTGTTTAGAGTGCGTTGCTTTACTCAGGATGATGCACATATTTTTATGCTGCCTGAACAGATTACCGAAGAGATAAAGGGCGTAGTAAGGCTTACCGACACCATTTATAAGCAGTTTGGTTTCAAATATAAAGTTGAACTTTCAACCCGTCCTGAAAACAGCATGGGCAGCGAAGAGGATTGGGAGCTTGCAACCTCATCACTTAAAAAAGCTCTTGACGAGATGAATATCGAATACGAAATCAATGAAGGCGACGGTGCTTTCTACGGACCTAAGATCGACTTCCATCTTCAGGACAGCATTGGCAGAACCTGGCAGTGCGGCACCATTCAGCTTGACTTCCAGATGCCTCAGCGTTTCGAGCTTGAATACGTAGGCGAAGACGGTAAAAAACACCGCCCCATTATGATTCACCGTGCAATCTTCGGTTCAATCGAGAGATTTATTGGTATTTTAATTGAGCACTTTGCAGGTAAGTTCCCCGTTTGGCTTGCACCTAATCAGGTTAAGATTTTGCCTATAACAGATAGAAATCACGATTATGCAGAGGGAATCTGCAAAAAGCTC
>JBJFAG010000356.1:0-6437 GCA_051887795.1 Candidatus Coproplasma sp.
ACCGTAAAGCCTATTAGCTTCTGTATACCCGCCTCTATGCGGCACAGCTCGCCTATGACGCAGCCTAAAATAACCGAAACCATAACCACCGTCAGCGACGACAGTTTAATTGTGGACACTATGCCTATGCCGAACGCGCAGAAGGCGGTTATTATAAACAGACTTTCTATTATGCGCTTGGGCATAACCTTTCTCAACAGTCCGCCCAACACGCCGCCCAGCGCTACCGCCGCAACGTCGGCGATTATTCCGTAAGGGACAACCATATATACCTCTCTTTAAAAATTATGCGGCGGCGGTTGTACCGCCGCCGCAGATCTCAGTTATTCCGCAGTAACGGGTGTAAAGGTGCTTTCGGTATTGTCTACCGTAGCGGTAAACGCACCGTCAACCACGAAGGTGTAGCCGATACCGGGTACGCCGCTCAAATCTGTAACCGAAACGGTATTGTCGGTGAGGGTGTAAACGCCCTTGAAAGGACCTTTAACCATATCCGAACCCTCGGGTATACCTATCGTACAGCTGCCGTCGCTGTAGAGATTGAGCGCGAACACGTCGGTCACTTCATCGCCCGTAAACGGGTTGGTGCTGGTTACCGAATAGTTGTACGTTGCGGTGAGTTCGGCGGTTACTATGCCGTAAACGTCGCACAGCCAGCCGTACAGATCGCCAAGGTTTTCTTCGGTGTAGAACGCGTCGTCCATGTGTCCTGCGCCTTCGATGATGGAGTAGTGAAGATTGATCATTGCAACGGGGATAGTCTGCGCCTCGTTGTACTCGTCTATTGCAGCCTTCAAAAGGGTTGCATGGGCCATATTAACGCTCGTATCTGCGTCGCCGTGCTGTATCCAGATGTTCTTGCAGGGGAACATACCCGTGAAGTAGGTTGAAAGGTCAACCGCAGCACTTTCGCCAAGCCATGCATTCACGCCGCCGTCTACGTATTCGCCTATTTCAGAATCGCCGTTGGATACGGGTCCGTAGAAATCGATATAGGTATTAACGCTGAAGGTATAGTCCTCTGCGCCTTCCGCCTTGAAGTCTGCCGCACCCGACAAAGCGACGAGGGATGCGATTGTAGAGCCTGCGCTCTCGCCCATAACTACTATTTTAGAGGAGTCGATTTTATAGGTCGAAGCATTGTCAACGAGGTACTGAACCGCCGTCTTGCAGTCGATTACGCCCTGGGGATATGTGCCTTCGCCGAGGGTATAGTTGAGGCTTGCACATACGAAGCCCTTGTCACGGAAATAGCCGTATACGTCGTTCATCATCTCCGCGCTGCCCATCTTGAACGCACCGCCGTGAATAGTCACGAGCAGGGGCAGTGCCTCTTCGGTCGTCTCGGGAACGTACACGTTCATAGTCTGGCTGTCCGTACCGTCCGCAACGTATTTAACCGCCTCGTAGGTCGTGCCGCCCGTCCATTCCTCTTCGTCGCCGCCGATAACTATGCCGCCCTCTGCGCCCGTAGGCGTGAAGGTGAAGGTGTTGTCAGTATCGTTGAGATTGACTTCACAGTCACCCGTTTCGGGGTCGATAAGGTCTGCAAAGAGTCCGGGATGTCCTTCGCCCATTACCGTTTCGCCTGTAAGTCCCTTTATCTCCGCCTTATCGCCCGTTCTCGTATAAGTACCCGTATATGTATCGGTGAACATTGCGTTGGATATTACCATAGTAGCCTCGTTGTTATCTCCGAGGGTGAGCGTGAAGGTATCCGTACCTAAAGCGCCTTCGTGCGAGTAGGTGTATACGTTATCGCCCGCAGGCAGTTCGGGCAGGGCCGAGCTGTTGCCCGTAGGCTTGAAGGTAAAGGTGTTATCCTCTCTGTTCAAGGTAACGGCGCAGTCGCCCGTTGCGGCGTCGATTATATCGTTCCAAAGTCCCGGCGTTGCCGAGTTTGCGTTGTTGGGATTGTTGAGGCCCTTAATAGAAACCTCGTCGCCCTCGGCGGTGTAGGTGCCGAAGTATGAGTCGTTGATAGGTCCCGCCTGAATGTTCATCTGAGCGTCCTGACCGCCCGAAAGTATGAGCGTAAACTTATTGTCGCCCATATCGGTGACTACCGTAGCGGTATATGTGCCGTCGACGCCCTCCGTCTTACCGCTGTCGTTACTACAAGCCGCAAGCGAAAGACAGCCTACCGAAATTGCTATCGCCGAAATTAAGGCGATAATGACATTAAAAAATTTTTTCATTGTTTCCTCCTGGTTTATTATTTATTAACGTACTTATACAGTACGGATTAATACTTTGTATCCTCCAATCCGCAGAAAGCGTCTACGGGGCTTACGCCCTTAAATTCGCTTTTGCCGAATATCTTTGAAAGTGCTTGACTTAAATTGACTTTGGTGGGCGTATATGCGTTGACGAACACCTTTACCGCAGGGATATCCTGCAGGTGATAGGGATTGTAGAGCGAGATGAAAACGCTCCTTTCTTCGTGGATATATCGGGGGATATCCATTGCATGCTTAGGATTCCACGAAAGGCGAACGGTTACACGGTTACTCTCAGTAGCCTCGTTTGCAAGATATAATGTAAGGCGGTCGGAAGAAAGCCCTTTCACGCCGTGCATATCGTCCTCTTCGCGGCTGTATATCTCGACGTCAAACCCCTCTCGTTCAAGCATATCCCTTGCCGTTTGAGTCAGGCTCTCCCCCTCTAAGTTATCGCTGCCGAGAGTTATAAGCCTTATCCTTTTGTATCTTTGGGGCGTTACGGGCAGGATATCGCCGATATTTTTAACCAGCGTAACCGCCTTGTCGGCACACTTTTCAACCTTCTCAGCCTTGTTTTCAACCTTATTCGGTGTTTCGCTGCGGCATACCTTTGCCTTTAGGGCGAGTATTCTCGTTACCGCCTCGTTTATGCGTTGCTCCGTGACTATGCCCGATCTAATGCCCTCAAGCATAAAGGAATAGTCCTCGTAAAAGTCGGTGGAGAACACTATCATATCGCACCCTGCGGCTATAGTGTGGGGTATTGCCTTACGCCTCTCCATCG
This sequence comes from Candidatus Coproplasma sp., assembly GCA_051887795.1. Taxonomy (GTDB): domain Bacteria; phylum Bacillota; class Clostridia; order Christensenellales; family Borkfalkiaceae; genus Coproplasma. The sequence goes on from JBJFAG010000356.1 coordinate 3,007, forward strand.
CCATGGTATAGCCGCCCATAATGGTTGCGTCGGTGGTTATTACGCCGTTAAAGCCGTACATATCCCTCAATACTCCCGTAAGTAGCGGTTTTGAAAGGGAGGCAGGCATACAGTCCTTAAAGGTGAGCGATTTGTCTATGCTCATCTCCACCGCAGGCTGTTTGATATGCCCGACCATTATGCTTAAAAGCCCGTTATCTATCAGCGTGCGGTATATCCTGCCGTAGCTTGCATGCCACTCGTCTGCGGACAGACCGTTAATAGTGGGGTGCAAGTGCTGGTCGCGGAAGTCGTAGCCGTCCCCGGGGAAGTGCTTGGCGCACGCCGCCACGCCCTCGCCCTGAATGGTCTTAACGTATTCGAGCGCAAACCTCTCCACCCTGTCGGGATCGCTGCCGAACGTGCGCACGTTGGTTATGGGGTTGCGGAAGTTGTAGTCGATATCGCACACGGGCGAGAACGTCCAGTTTACTCCGACAGCTCCGCCCTCCTCTGCGCACACCTTTGCAAAGTCCTTACAGCAGTCTAAATCGTCGGTTGCGGCAACCTGCATCTGGGAGCCGAACCACGTTCCGTCCGAAACTCCGCCTACGCCGCCCTCCTCTAAATTCGCCGCCCTGAGCAGAGGCACTGCGCCGCTGTCGATTCTGTCATACTTTGCCTTAATAACCTCTGAAGGTTCAGGGCGGAACAGTACGCCGCCAATGCAGTAATCTTCGACGAGCTGTTTAAGCTCGTTCGCGTCGTATATCGTCCCGAGCAGGCAGAACAGCTGCCCCGCCTTCTGCTCTACAGTCAAGCTGTCTAATTGTTCATACACCCATTCTATCTGCCCGTCGGTCAGGTAAAAGGGCTTTGCCTTTAAATTAATCATCTCAGTACCCTGTCTAAAAAGTCTATGCAGGCGTCGCTTACCCACTTTTCGTGATACCACGGGTGTCCGTGGTGCAGTCTGCCCTTTTCTACGTGCAGCTCAACCCTGTCCCCGCCCGCTGTTTTGCGGATAGCTTCGGCAAGCTCAATTGACTGCTGAACGGGTACGACCTGGTCTATTTCGCCGTGGAATATGCAGAAGGGAGGAACGTCTTTTGTGACGTAGGTGGTTGCCGCAGAGAGGCGGCACAGCTCTGGCACCTTGGTTATCTGCGTACCTAAAAACCGCGATTCGGGGGATATCTCCTCGCTGTGGTCGGGGAGTCCTGCTCCGCTCGCCCTCAACTCCTCGTCCATCTTTGAAAAATCAGCCGTAGGGCCGCACCAATCTATTACCGCATTGACTTCGGAAGAGTACTCGCCGTAGCCCATACTCCTATCTTCAAACGCAGGGTTGCCCGCCGTCACCGCTATAAACGAAGCCAGCCAGCCGCCCGAAGAGGGACCCCATACCGCTATTTTGTCGGGGTCTATTCCGTATTCTTTCGCATGGGCTTTAAGAAACCTTATCGCCGTCTTGCCGTCGTAGACCATAGCGGGGAACCTCGCCTCGCCGCTTAAACGGTAATCGACGCTGACCACTACGTAGCCCCTTTGGGTTGCCCTGAGCATAGGCTCTAACGCGTCGTCCTTTCTCGTCCCCTTCATAAACGCACCGCCGTGGAAATAGACGATAACGGGGTAAGGCTTTTCCGACTTCCCGTTGGGAAAATAGATATCCATCTTCTGCGACGGAGAAAGATCGCAGTAAGGCACGTCTAAAAGTTTTCTATTTACAGCGGCGGTGAGTTTTTCGTCTATGAGGGGTATTACAAATTCGAAATCTTCCATCTTATCCTCTTAAAGATTTTCCTTTACGAACGCCCAGACGATCTGCATGTTCTCGTCCGATTCGAACATCTTATCCTCGTGGTCGGCGCCCTCTAACGCATGGAATTGCGCCCTGCCCTTACCGAGCCTTTCTTCAATCGCCTCGTATAAAATCACCGATTGAGCGTAGGGTACAAGCTTATCCACCGTGCCGTGTTCTATGAGCAGCGGGCAAATATTATCGGATATATAGCTTATAGGGTTTGCCTTTGCGATAAAGTCCCTATCCACCTGGCCGAGGGGCTTGCCCATATAGTTGGACTCGGCAGAATAGCTTTCGCCGTGGTCGGTGAAGGACACTCCGTTTGCAAGCGCCTGTTCGTCCATCTTAGAAAAGTCGGTGGGGCCGAACCAGTCTATGGCAGCCTTTATGCTGCAGTCGTGGGAATAGCTCTTGCCCTCCTCGCCCAAAAAGCTTCCGTCGGGGATATTCATCGCCAGCATTGCCGATAAATTCCCGCCTGCGCTGCCGCCTATGGTTGCAATTCGTTCGGGGATAATGCGGTACCTTTCTGCATTTGCCTTTAAAAAACGTACTGCGTTTCTGCAGTCGAGAACGGCAGCAGGGAAGATTGCCTCGTCGCTGAGCCTATAGTTAATCGAGGCGAACGCATACCCCATTTTTATTGCGTCGAGCAGCTTTTTAACGTGGCCGTCGCGCTTGTCGCCTACGGCAAAGCCGCCTCCGTGAATGTGTATTAAAAGGGGGAACGGCCCGTCTCCCTCGTCGGGAAGGAAGATATCCATTGTCTGTGCAGGGGATTCTTCCCCGTACTTCACGTCGAGAAAGCTGCGCTTTACAAAGCTGACGTCCACGAGCGGAGGCATTGCGTCTGCAGGCGGTTTGCCACCGCTGAATTTAAAGCCGGGCGCACCCATAGGAGGTTTATCGCCGAAGAGTGGTTTGCCCATAGGGGGCTTGTCAAAGTCGGGTGCGCCCAAAGGGGGTAAATCTTTTTTATCGAAATCCATATTCATTCTCCTTTAAATCTTTATTTTGCCACCGCCGCTTCGCCCTCAGGCGTTGCTCCCGAAGAGGGAAGAGTCTGCGGGGGCAGCATATCTTTCTTAATACGTACCTTTGCGTGAGGTCTGTTTTTGAATATATCGAACGCAACTGCGGCAAGCAGGATTGCGCCTTTGACGATATTCTGCGCATCGGAATCTATGAGCGCCATCTGCATACCGTTGCCGATAATCTGCATAATGAATATGCCGACGACCATACCCATGACGTTACCCTTGCCGCCCATCATGGAAATACCGCCGATGATAGCCGCCGTAAGGCAGGTGAACTCATAGCCGTTTGCAGTGGTAGTATCCGCATAGCCCTGCACGGACATAACCACGCAGCCTGCCAGCGCAAAGAACGCACCGCAGATTGCATAGCAGAGCATTGTAACGAGGTCTACCTTTACGCCTGCAAGGCGAGCGCACTCCTTGTTGCCGCCGACGGCGAGCACGTTTCTGCCGAAGTGCATTTTATTTAAGACGAACCAGACGGCCACTATGCACACAATGCCAATCCAGAAGCTTACGGGCAGGTCCAAGAACCTTGCCGTATTGAGCCACTGATCCTCTACCGCTATGTTGTGCTTGCCCTTACCTGCGATTACCGCAACCAGACC
>JBJFAG010000357.1:0-1582 GCA_051887795.1 Candidatus Coproplasma sp.
GCCTGACTCTGAACCCTGCGACTTACCGAAAAATTCCCTATGGGAACTGCGGTAAAGTCGGGCTGTTATAATTAATTTTACTTTTAAAGTTAATATCTGAGACAATACAATAATTACTCTTTATCATCAATTTCTTTTTTGGGAGCTTCAGCTGCAGCTTTATCAGCTTCGAGTTTTTCCTTTTCAGCCTTACGTTCCCAATAGTTTTTATAACCGGGTTCCTGATTATCCCCGGCGTCCCATTTTTTGCCCTGAACAAAGAGCGTTGAAATAAGGAGCCCTAAAGAGAGTACGATGGCTACAACAGGCAGGGCGATTTGCACAGAGGGAATAAACGTACCGATAAGGGCGCACACACCAGCAACAAGGAAAAGCACCCCTAATACTACGTAAAATTTTTTAACCGAGGTAAGCTCTTTGATTAATATTCCTCTGGCGATAAACAGCACGCCCATACCAAAGGCGAATATGGCAATAAGCCAGGCAAAACTAAGTCCCCCGAACGTATCGGGTAAAACTGCTGAAAGCAGCCAAAGCACTGAAACGGCTAAAAACAGAACGCCGACCAATACTTTAAAAACAGTATTCTTATTCATAATTTTTCTCCTTAAATTAAGTAGTCAACAGACGGTTATTTTACACCCAGAAAGTAGATTAAGGCGCCAATGCCCGCAACGACTGCAAGTCCTAAAAGAACGGCGATTCCCACTCTCAGAGGGGAGACGGGCGCCTTGCCCGTAACGTTACCGTTTCTGCCGTTTACAAAAAAGTTATACAGCTTTTGCGAGAACTTGTAATGTCCTACGTAGACGGGCAATAAAACGTATTTATACGTGATATTGTTGCAACTCATATTCATTGAAAACGAGCCGACTTTATCATACGTATACTTACTTAAAATAGCATTTTTAACCTGATTTTCCATCACGCCTCTGGCATAGTCCCAACACTCCTGCCCGCTTTTAGAATATTGTGCGGCGGAAAATCCCATAAGATAATCCGAAGAATATGCCTGGGATTGATTAGTGTCAAAGGGGCTTAACTTATTCACGTCTTTCTGATTGATGGAGTCGGAAGCCTGTACCAAAAAGTCGTCGAACGCCATATTAAAGGTACCGCTTATATTAAACCATTCGGTATAAGTTTCGGTAACCGTCTTGCCGTTAACCCTTTTGGTGCGGGTTCTGGTCCTGCCCAATCTTCCCGAGTACCGTGTAAACGTATTGGTATCAAACGTAAAGGCGGGTATGTAATTGCCGTCTATCTCTTCGGGGTAGACGTTCTTCTTAAACTTACTCGGTGAGAACAATCTCTTTTTTGCCCACTTGACGGCGGACTCACACGCCTGAACTTTATCGAGCAGGAAGGGGAGTACGGCATTGGGCTTTAAGCCGCACAGCTCGTTAGTCTGGGCGACGTTGGTAGTCCCGCAAAAGGGACATTTTTTGCTTATTTCTTTTTTGGAAATAACTGTCTTGGCACCGCAGTTATTACAGCGGAAAACATGGGTATCGTTAGCCCACGTATTATTTTTGGCGTTGATTAAATCGTAAAAATCCAGCTCCTCGCCATATCTGGACAT
>JBJFAG010000358.1:0-1582 GCA_051887795.1 Candidatus Coproplasma sp.
GTAAATAGTGCCGTCGGAGTTTTTAACGCCTACCCTTAACGCTAATCTTGTATTCTCCGTACCGCCGACAATTTTAAGCACAGCCGTAATATCCGTATCCTCGTTTACGGTGTATGCTATCGTAGTCAAAGCATTTGCATTTATCCAGCCTGCCTTAATCTCTACACCGTCAGCTAACCAAGCGTCACTGTTTTTGTTCTCGGCTTTGATAAACGTAAAGTCTTCATTGGTACCCCATTGATAATTCACATAACCGTACTTCCAAGCACCGTCCTGATTATCGATTGAAAACTCACTTGCAAAGTCGGCAACTTCTTTAATCGTAAGCGTTGCTTCTGCCGCATCTGCCACTACGGGAATCTCGGCAATTACCAGCCAAGCATCTCCAGTGAAGTCCTTAATCTGACTTGCAAACATATCCGCAACCGTCAGGGTCTCATATTCAGTTTCGGAAATTCTTGCCGAAAGAGAGGAATATACGACGTTAGAAAGACCTGTCTTATCTTTTTCATAAGCACCGTTATAATCGGTACCGTTGTACGTGTATCCAACCTCTGCCGACGAGACGTTTATATCTCCCGTATCGATAGCCGTTACGTAGAGCTTATACTCTTCGTTATCGGATAAAACGGACTTGGTTGTAGTTACGTTGACTGAAGTACCGCTTAAAGCAACGGTATTGCCGGTTGCAGAAGCCTCATCTGCAAAAGCGGTTAAAGAGTATGTACCCATAAAGCCTGAACCCTGAGAAAGGGCTTGCTGATTGTTTGAAAGTGTTGCTATGCCTATACTTGCACCTGCTATTGTTGCTACGGCAAGCGCAGCAATTAAACTGTTTTTAATTTTTGTCTTCATAATTTTTCCCTTTAATTTATTTCACTTTTAGGTTTTGTTGCCCGAAAACTCTCCCCCGTCTACTAGCCCTCCGGGAATGCTCGGTTTGCTTTCGTCAGTAGGATTTTCTTCGGTTATTTCTTGTTCTTCATTTTTATCTCCGCTCGTTTCACCCTGTTCGGTAGAAGGGGGAAGAGTTGACTCGTTGTTACCCGCACTGCAACTCGCAAGAGCAAATGTAGCTACTGAAAGCAATGCGCATAACGCAATTACGATACGCTTTATAATCTTTTTCATAATTTCGATATGTCTTCGCGAAGATTAAATATATCACTGAATATGTTCGTGGTCGAACATACGCTTGTCGTGATTACGTCTGTACTTTCGAACTTAACCACTTCAATTTCCGGCTGTGAAAATTTCTTTTTCTCCATAAGTCTACTCTCCTTATAAAAATATAAATAAAATTATTTTAAAACAAATAAACAATTTGCGAACGCTTGTGAAACAAGCGTTCGGGGCATGCCCCCGTTTTTTTAATATTATTCACATTTGCGTTTTGTTATTTTGTAACAACTTTTGTTCAAAGTTATTATAATTTTAATTAATATGTATGTCAACAACTATTACAAATTTGTGCAAATGCAAATCTATAAAATGCTAAAATTTTTGCATATGCATACTTGAATAGCTGCTTTTTGTGTGTTATAATGGGTTACGGGGGAAAATTAAAATGAAAAAGGCAGTA
>JBJFAG010000359.1:0-1582 GCA_051887795.1 Candidatus Coproplasma sp.
TATAACAATAGCTCCTTATTTCGACGCTGAAACATTCTTCAATTCCAAGAACGGAGTAAACGTCGGCAAAATGACGCAGACCGGTAACTTATATGGAGGCAGAGAATCGGGTTGCTACAGCATTCAGGATAATAAAATTACAGGTGCTGTAAGGGACGAGAACGGCAACTATGAAATAGGTGCTATCTATCACTTCAAGGGTGGTACTTCAACTGCTCCCACTGATACAATGGCGGTAGGTTCTTACTTCCTGACGCAGGAGATGAATGGTCTTTGTTCGGAGTTAAGCAACGTAAATAAGACCGTTACCATTACTGTGCAGAATTTCGGTTCCGAAGACGTAACGTTGAGATTTGCACTCATTACATCCAGCAATAATCCTGACAGCCAGTACGGCGAAGCAACAGTAACGATAGAAGCAGGTAAGTCTGTAACCTTCAGCTTTGACGTAACGAAAGTACACGACTCCATTATGACCAATATAATGGTAAAAGACCATGCAGTCAGCGAAGTTTATATCGGTATGTATCAGTATATTACCGATAAGGCTTAACATAAATTTACATATTCTTCCCTTATCATACTTAAAGCGGCGGACGCAAGTCCGCCGCTTTAAACATAACAGGCTTTACAAAAAAATAGGAGTGAGAGAACTCACTCCTATTTTTGTTATTCAGTACTATATTTTATCAGGTCTGCCAGCTTGCCGTCTGTGATTTGACGTGCAGCTTATATGCAGGGTCGGGCTTTTTAACCTGATTAATTACGCACGTGTCAGAGCATTCTCCGCAGGTAACGCTGATTTGATTGGTCTTTTCCATTCTGATTTTATATTCAAAGACCTTTCCGTCTTTGGTCTTGCCTTCTATAGTTTTACCGTTGCAGGTTAATACGGGTGTGCCTGCGTTGGTATAGACCTTAATAACCGTGTTCTTGCCCGTTCTGTTTTCAAAGCGCTTGCCGGCAATGTGTACGAACGGAGTTTCCGACCACCAGGCTTTATACAGATAAAAGCTGTCCTTTTTGGTCTGACGGTCAAAGGTTACAAGCCCCTTATGGTTCATACCCGGTTCACCGCCCTGGTTGCGTGCGTCTGCGGCAAAGTCGAACATATTCCATACGTAAGTACCCCAGACGTAAGGGTGGCGTTTAAAGCAACGCAGCATATATTCGTGGTAGTTTGCCTGATATTCTTCCGTGTTGTCGCCACGCTTTGGATGCTTGCTATGCAAATTAGGCATTGCCTCCGCACCGTATTCGGAGTAACCGAGGCAGCGCTTGGGGTGAAGCAGGTGGAAGAATTTAATCCATAAATCGTTTAAGAAGAACCCGGGTACGTACCAACCGAGGTACAGATTCCAAGCGACTATATCCGTAATGAATGCAGATTTATTATTAAAACCGCACATTGCAAAACAGGCGAGAGTCGTATACCTTGTAGGGTCAATGAATTTGACAAGTTCATTAAGTCTGTGGTGAAGCGAAAGCATTTTTTTCCTATGCTTGGGGTACATTGTAATCTCGTTTGAAATACCCCACATAACGATTGAAGGGTGATTGTACTGCTGATAAATCAGCTCCT
>JBJFAG010000360.1:0-1581 GCA_051887795.1 Candidatus Coproplasma sp.
AAAAGTTAAGCAGGTTTTTGGCGTACTGAAACATGAGGGGAGTTTTATGCCGTTTGATAGCTTCGTATAATGGCATAACCCGTATATTTCGTACGCCTTTTTATTTGCGTGCTTGTGCGCACGCACGTGCGTAAGGCGTCTGGAGCCTTCAAAGGATTTTAAAAGATGTACACAATAAACGATTTATATGATTTAAACCATACCTTAGCAAGGGATTATTTAAGCAAGTTCACATACCCTTGGGAAGCGTTAAAGGGGATTAAAGATTTTATTATCTCACTCGGTCAAACGCTTTCAGCTGACGAATACGACAAGGTTGCCGAAAACGTATGGGTGCATAAAACGGCAAAGGTCGCTCCCACAGCATATCTCGGCGCTCCCTGCATAATAGGTGCGGAGACCGAGGTCAGGCATTGCGCCTTCATAAGGGGCAGTGCGTTGGTTGGCAACAACTGCGTTGTAGGCAATTCGGTAGAGCTTAAGAACGTAATCCTGTTCGATAACGTGCAGACACCCCATTACAACTACGTCGGCGACAGCATATTAGGCTACAAATCGCATATGGGTGCGGGGTCGATAACCTCCAACGTCAAGTCGGATAAAACCCCGATAACCGTAAAAAGCGGTGAAGAGAGGATTGAAACAGGGCTAAAAAAGATGGGTGCAATGCTGGGCGATTTCGTAGAGGTCGGCTGCAACAGCGTCTTAAATCCAGGCACGGTGATTGGCAGAAATTCAAACATATATCCGCTGTCGTGCGTCAGGGGCGTGATACCTGAACACAGCATTTTCAAGACGGGCGGTGAAATCGTTAAAAAGGAAGGTTAATGCATTAAAGGGAAAATTAATGCTTTTAATGGGAAATTAAGAATATGGGAAAATATTTCGGAACAGACGGTTTCAGGGGGGAGGCCAACGTAACTCTCACTGCTGAACATGCATACAAAGTAGGCAGATTTTTGGGCTGGTATTACGGCGAATTAAAACGCCGCAGCGGAGATAGCGAGCCTGCAAGGATAGTAATAGGCAAGGATACCAGGCGTTCGAGCTATATGTTAGAATACACATTAGTTGCGGGTCTTACCGCATCGGGTGCAGACGCATATATGCTCCACGTTACAACAACTCCTTCAGTTGCCTATATTACGAGGGTTGACGAGTTCGATTGCGGCATAATGATATCCGCAAGTCACAACCCCTACTATGACAACGGTATTAAGCTCATCAATTCACACGGCGAAAAGATGGAAGAGTCGACAATAAATCTCGTCGAAGATTACATTGACGGCAAGCTCAACGTCTTCGGTGAAGAGATAAAAGAATTACCCTATGCCACCAGAGAGAATATCGGTAAAACGGTAGACTATGCCTCTGGCAGAAACCGCTATATCGCCTATCTCATCTCGTTGGGTGTATATTCATTCAAGGGCAAGAAGGTCGGTCTTGACTGCGCAAACGGAAGTTCCTGGAATATTGCACGTTGCGTATTCGAGGCGCTTGGTGCAAAGGTTGTAACTATAAACGACACGCCCGACGGCTTCAACGTAAACGAAAACGCAGGTTCAACCCATATCGAGGGTT
>JBJFAG010000361.1:0-6414 GCA_051887795.1 Candidatus Coproplasma sp.
TTGATTTCCTCTTGATATTTTTCATAATCTTTCCCAAAAACCTGTCTTTTATTTTGACCTCAATATTGAAAAAGTCCTTTATCGAGTCTACCGATTACTATTCATATTTACATAATATAAAAATAACGTCATAAAGACGTCAATAACAATCACATATTTTATCATAATTAATTATGTTACCAATCGTAATAAATGTCAAATGATTTTCATAAATAAACGTCGCAACGGTACAAACGACATAAAATCAAATTACCCTGACAAATAGAAACGCACACTGCAACAACAGTGTGCGTTCAGGCGGTTGCAATCAGGCAACCGCCTGATTGCAACCGCCGCCATACGTTTGTTTACGTTATATTAAGCCCAATAAACGCCGTTGGAATCCAACGCGGCAGAGGTTGAAGAAGCCGACGCAATCGTCGCCGAGCTGCTGCCCAGATATACGACGTAAGCCGTCATAGCGCAGGGCATCTGCACCGTAGCCACCGTAGCCGAATCGACAGTTACGGTTAAATAGCCGCCGTTGGACAGTGACAGTGAGGTCTTTTTAGTCATACCGATTGAGTTGCCGTTACCCGTTTCGCTCGTCATACCGCTTGACGTCATAATGGCAACAACCTGCCCGCCCGTATGCTTGTAACCGCTTTCGGTATCTATAGCCGAATTTCCGCCGGATTTACATATAACAACCGTCTTACCGCCTGCAAATAATATTCCGCCGTAGGAATCTTTGCTGTTGGAATCGAGGCCGTCGCCGTTCGCATTGACGTAGACCGTTCCGCCTGAAATGGTAATGCCGCATCCCGAAGTAGCCATAGCATTGACGCCGTCGTCGGACGAAATTACGGAGATGTTACCGCCTTGAATACTGATAAACGTACCTTCAAGTCCTTCGTATGAGTTTGTTACGGATATAGTACCGTCAATGATAGTCAGCGTTCCGTCTGCGTGAATACCGTCGTCGTTGCTGTAAACTGTAATCGTGCCGCCGTTTATGGTTACGTTGCCCGTAGGCTCCTCACCGTTTTCAAGCGTTCCGCCGTCGTTGTTGGCGTGAATGGCGTCGTCGTACGACTTGATATTAATCGTACCTGCGTTAATAGTAATTTCGTTATCGGCTTTAATGCCCTTGGTGGAATAATCGCCCTTATCGGTATTGCCGTCGTTCATTCCGCCCATGCCGCCCATGCCGCCGCCCATCGAGGTGGTGCCGTAATTCGTCCAACCATACGACAGCATACCGCCCCTTGACTGCAGGGCAATGGTGTCGTAATTATTGTTTACCGTCAAGCCATCCGTACAGGCGAGGTAATCTTCAGCCTGCCCCTGCTGCTGGGTGCTGTTATAGATATACAGCTGAACGTAGGCGTATCCGCTCGGCTTCGTAATGGGGAAGTAGCGATAGTTGCCGACGGTCGTACTCGAGGAGGAGTTGCACCAGACTACGTCCGTTTCGTCGTTATAGAATTTGAGCGAATAGCTGTATGCCGTAGAATTAAACCTTATATAATATACGCTTTCGGAGACGTCGGTCACTTCCTCGGAGTATTCGGAATACTTGTCGGTATAGATATTCAAAACCGTCGTGGCGCCGTCTATAACGACGTCGTAGGCTGCGTCGATACCGTCGCAAGCGGCATAGATTTGCACGTCGCCGCCCGCTATTGTAACCGTACCGCGCTGATTGCCCTTTGAAGAGATATCGGTGTTGGACGTCTTTATTCCGTCGCCCTGACGGGCGATAAGAACCAGGCTGCCCGATTCAATGGTTACGCTGTCGTTGCCCTTTAACGCATTATCCATGCAGGTTACGGACAGGGTCAAATTTTTAACCTGCAGATCGTCTTTGGTATGAATACCGTTGTTGTTCTCCGATACAACGGTTAATGTACCCTTACCGCTTACCTGAAGGTCTACAAACGAATATACCGCAGAGGAATATAGCGTTTCATCCGTAGAATCAATCGCTTCACGATTGTCGTAGATATAGTTATCATAGCCCTTTTTAGCAGTTAAAGTAACCTCGTCGCCGCTTAATATCATTATCGGATTGATATAGTCGCAGGTCAGCGTAAACCCTCTCATCTCCAGCTCGAATTTATAGTTGTCGCCCACGTCGATGACTATGTTACCCTCAAATTCACCCGAAATAGCGTATACCGTTTCCGCCTCTATAGTGGTAAAGGTAAGCACGTTGTTTTCAAAGGTATAAGCGTTTTCCGTTCCCGAAACGTAGGTGAGCGTGAAGGGAAGAACCTGCTCGGTAAAGGTTGCCGATATCGTGTGATTTTCCGTGACGTTCTCAAAGGTGTAAGTCGTAGAAGCTGTTACCTCCTCACCGTCTACCGTAAGCGTATCCATCATATATCCGCTGTCGGGCGTAAACGTAATCGTCAATGAGCTGTCGTAATTAACGTTTACCGTTCCCGTCTGGGAGGCAGTTCCGTTTTCGCCAACCTCTACGGTTACCGTAAGCTGCGTTGCCGTTATCCCGACAATTCCCGTGACGGGGGCATACTCGGTATCGGTAGGATTAAACGTTACGCCGTAATCACCGCTTGCCGAAATCACGGCGTCGGGGGCAGACCAGACGAACGTACCTTCAACGTTTGCCGAACCGCCCGTGAGCGTAATATCGGAGAGCTTTTGCCCTATATATACGGTCGTATCCGCAACGGTGGGCAGCGAAGTTATAACGGTGCGCAGGTATTGTCTGGTAAATCCGCACTCGCAGACGTACGTTGCATATCCCGTCGCTTCATCATAATCGGTTTCTGTCAGATTGTGAGCAGCCTCGTCCTTCTTTAAGTTTTCGTAGCCCTCGTCCGTGCAGGCGTACCAATGCGTATCGCCGTTATCGTGAGTGAGCGTATCCGAATAATTATGTTCAAGCGCAGGGGAAGTTACCACCTGTTTTTCATAGCCGCAGACCGTGCAGCCGTATGTGATATACCCTGCGGATTCGAACGTCGCCTCGGTTGCCGTACCCTCGTCAAAGGTGTGTTCGGCCTTATCTTTAGTTTCGCTCAGATGCACGCATTCCGCACTGTGCCAATGATAGGTATCGTCGTACGTCCATTCGTCGGAAAAGGTGTGCGTATGTTCTGTACTGCCGATTGAGCATGCCGCTAACGAACCTATTGACGTTATGAACGCACATGCTAAAATCAAAGCTATCGTCTTATTTTTCATAATAGTCGTTCTCCTATAAGCCTTTACAACTAAACAATAACCCAAAGAGGTTTTTTATCGCAAAAAAGACGAAACTTTTTTGTTCCGTCTTTTGTAAAATATTTATGGCATCATATTGTTTGTATTCGGACTGTCGGGATTGGGCGGAACGTCCGTCGGAGCGCTCGTCACCTCTTTAGTACGGCAATCAACCTCATATTTATAGATATTGCTGTCCCCGAACAATCTTATTGTTACGGCATAGACGGTCTTGGTCTCGCCGAGCTTTGACGGCAATATAAAGATACGGTATTCCTCCACTCCGTCTATCGTCTTGCCGATTTCTCTGAGTACGGCGTTTAAAGCCTCCTGCTCGGTTATCCCCACGGGTACCGAACCTGAAATTAATTCGTCTTTAGGTTTATTGTCCCTATCGGGATTTGACGAATAGATTAAATTTAAATCTTTGATATTCATACTTGCAAGCTCGGGAATGTCGTTTTCGTTCAGACCGTTCATGCTGCCCACCATTTTATCGAGCAAATACATCTTACCGACCGAAACGCCATGCTCCTCCGCCCTGCGTTTTAAGTCATCATCGACCTTTACGCCCTGGGCAATAATTGCACACTCCATTTCCGAATTTGCAAACACCTCATTGACCTGGTTGGTTATATAGTTTAAAAAACCGCTTGTATTGTTCTCATCGTTCGTATCGACGCTGATAAGTATGGAATTATCGGCCGACGTGAGGTAACCGTTAACATACATTGAACCCACGATTGCATTGAGCGCCGTCTTTAGTTTAACGCCTTCAAGCGTCATACCGTTTAAGATAATGTCGGCGTCATCGTTGGCCGCCGTGCAGGAAAGAACGGTATTATCTTCGTCTAAAGTAAGCTCAAGGCTGGGATTGACGTCGATATATACGCAAGTTTCTGCAATTGCAACGGGATTGGTGCGGGGGAGAATACGGCCGATTAATATACCTGCGGCAAATAAGATAAGGCAAGCGGCAACCGCAGCTATCCGAAAGAAAACGGCCGACGGCTTTTTCGCTATCGCAACAGCGGGTCGGCAAGCGGCAAAATCGGCTGCCTGAGCCTGGTTACGGCAGGCAGATATTATGCTTTCACGCAGATCGGGCGTCTCGCTTTCATATGCGTTTCTGATTTCGTTTTTCAAATCTTTTGCCATTTAATTCTCCTCCTTTACAACCTGCTGCAATTTTTTAATTGCACGGTTGTATTTTGATAAAACCGTAGATAAGGGCTTACGTAAAAGCTTGGCTATTTCCCTGTGTTTCATTCCCGACACGACGTGCAGGGTGATAACTTCCCTTTCTTCTTCCGTAAGCGTTTTCATTATCTCACGCAGAAATTCATTATTGATTAAGGCCTCTTCGCAATTGCCGCCCGACGGGGTATTGTCAAGGCTTTCGTCAAACTCCACCGTGCGCGATTTTAACTGAAAATACCGCCTTATAAGGTTGAGCTCAATCTTTATAATCCACGCCATCGGCTTGCCTTGGGGCTGATATTGTGCGGCGTATCTATAGACCTGAACAAACGTATCCTGCGTAATATCGTCGGCGTCGTGCTTGTTGCCCGACTTTGAGAGAGCATAGGCGAATACGTCCGTTTTGATGAGGTCATATAAAAGACCTATGGACGCAGTATCCCCGTTCGCTATCCGCAAAATCAGCTCTTCTATTCGGGAGTTTCTGTTCTGAACCTCCTCCGTTGTTAGAGAAAGAACTATTATCACGACGGCTTTTTATCTCCTTACGCGTTTTATTAATTATAACGCAAGAGCAGATAAAATGCAATCATATATAAAGTCAATCGGCTCTAAGCGATTAAGACGTTTCGTTTCTATATAACCAATAAACCGACTTGCGTTTTTATCGCAAAAAAATAATATTTTTATTTAACGGTATAAAAGTGCCGCCCGAAAACTTTCGGACGGCTGTAATTAAATTATGATATTTTGAAAAATATTTATAAGCTTATTTGGGTTATTTGCCTGAATAATACGCTATCCATTCGGCGAATTGCTCTGCGGTTGAATTTCCGACGTAGGCTACGCCGACGGGGTTCCCCTCTTTATCCACCAGAAAACTTGTAGGGGAGGCCGAAAAGGGAAAAACAGCGCTTATCTGACTGTTTTTTATGTAGACGGGCAAGGTCAGATTGAGTTTTTCCACAACCGCCCGTGCGGCTTCTGCCGCACTGTCGTCGACGCTGTTGCAATCCCATAAAATGGTGATAACCTGTAGGTCTTTCATCTGTGCATCCAACTTCATCAGATCAGCCATCTCCCCTATGCTGTAAGGGCAGTAGCTCACCCAGATGTTTACCATAGTCAGCTCCGCATTGGCAAAGACGGAGCTGTCAACCGTGTCGGCGTTCAGATCCAACGTAGTGAAAGTAACCTTGCTCTTTGCTGTTAACGGTTTAGCTTCCACCAGCTCCAACTGCCTTATCTGGTCGGTAAACCCCTGATACATAGCGGCAATGGCAGACTCCTCCTCTTCAGTCGGTTCACCCTGAATTATAAAAGGCTCTGCAAACCGTCTCATCCAGATAATCCGACCGTTGGAAGTGGTAATCTTTTCGAACGTTATGTCAACCGGCTCGTCGCCGCAGGCTATTCTATATTCGTTCAAAGCGGCAACGGCGTCCGCATTTTCCTTCAATTCGTCGGGATTTGTGGAAAAAATTACGTACCCGAATTGCACAATGCAGTGTTCTTCAGCGTCGTCTTTACGTGCAAACTCGCACATATGTGCATGGAATACGTTAAAATCCTTATATCCGCTGGCTAAAGAATACGTCTCTACAAAACGCTCGTCGGCCGATTGATAGGGCTGAGTCCACTGCTTAATTACCAATCCGTATTCCTCGTTATAGTATACGGCGTTTTGCGTTATATCCGTACCGTCTGAAGTACCGCTGCAGGCGGTAAAAGTCAGCGCCGTTAAACATGCCGACAGAATAAATAAAAAACGTTTAAACTTCATAAGGTTTTACTCTGCTATTTTCGCTTACAAAATCATATTTTCTCGCCAAGGCGGCTGACCGCGTTATCGTGCAAATAACGCAGTTGGGCATAGGTTATGCCTAAAATATCGGCGACTTCGTTTTTGCTTTTGCCGTGGTAATATATCAGGATTATTGCGTCCCTTTCCTGAGGTGAAAGGGTTTTTAAGGCCTGCGTCAACGCCTCAAGCGCTTCCTGTTT
>JBJFAG010000362.1:0-1580 GCA_051887795.1 Candidatus Coproplasma sp.
TAATACCCGGTCTCATCGAGGTCAATGCAGGGGTGCATAATTACGGTGCGGCATTCGGCAGTTTTGAAGGTGCCAGAATCTTTTTTATAGTACTCACGTTTGTAGTGCTTGCCGCTATGATAGCAGCATTCTTGCTTATTCCCAAACGCTTCGTACTACTTAAGGTTGCAATCGTATTGGTTGCAGCGGGGGCTACCGGCAACCTTGTTGACAGAATTGCTTTCGGTTACGTAAGGGATTTTGTAAACGTCTGGATGATCTTCGTCATGCCGAGCTGTAACTTTGCAGATTTCTGGATAGTTTTCGGCGTTATTATCGGGATAATAGATTTGCTGTTTTTAAACGAGTGGGCGATATTCCCCCTGACAAAAAAGGCAAAGGCCGCGCAAAACAACCGTAAGCAGGAAGAAGAGGGGACCTCGCCTGAACAAACCGAAGAGCAGAACGTGGTTGATAATACCGAAGATAACAATTCAACTACGGACGGCGAAGAGAAATGAAGGTAGTTACCTTTACAGCCAAGGCGAACGCAAACCGTGCAGACGTGTTGGTAAGTGAGAATTTAAGCGATTACACCCGTTCAGCCGTCAAAAAGCTGTTTGAGGGCGGCGGTGTAATAATAGACGGCAAGGTCGCCAAACCCTCCCAGAGCGTTACACAGGGCGCTGAAATATCGGTTACACTGCCCGATTTAACCGAATGTGTAGCCAGGCCCGAAGATATTCCTATCGATATAGTCTACGAGGATGACGATATAGCAATTATCAACAAGCCCCAGGGCCTTACGGTGCATGCGGGCAACGGCAATTTAGACGGAACGTTAGTCAACGCCCTATTGTTTAAACTTAAAAATCTAAGCGGAATAGGGGGAGTTATACGCCCGGGCATAGTCCACCGCATAGATAAGAATACTTCAGGGCTGTTGGTGGTTGCAAAAAACGATAGGGCTCATTTAAGCTTAGCCGACCAGATTGCCCAAAAGACGTGTAAAAGAACCTACGTTGCCCTGCTTGAGGGTAATTTAAAGGACGACGAAGGCAATATAACGACCTATATCGGCCGCAATCCCAACGACAGGGTTAAAATGGCAGTAGTTGCTCCCGATAAGGGAAAGATTGCAATAACCGATTATAAGGTTCTGGACAGGAATAACGGTTATACACTCTGCCGATTTGATTTACATACGGGCAGAACTCACCAGATAAGGGTACATGCAAAGTATTTAAATCACCCCATTGTCGGCGACGAGGTGTACGGCAGGAAGAAGAGGGAGTTTAATTTAGACGGACAGCTTCTCCACGCCTACAGGCTGGAGCTGACTCACCCCGCCACGGGTGAGCGAATGACCTTCCAAGCCCCTCTGCCCGACTATTTCATTGCAGTCCTCAAAAAGCTTAATATAAAATTTTCTGATATTTAAAAATGACGGGTTTTCGTTGCAAAACCTAAACCTGCATGATATAATTTAAAAAAACTAAAAGGAGTATAATTTATGGCAAAGAAAAAGACAACAACTACTACTTCCACAAGCAATTATTCCTTAGTAAAGGTCTGCGCTTTCGTAGGTTTAGTGCTTGCAG
>JBJFAG010000363.1:0-6399 GCA_051887795.1 Candidatus Coproplasma sp.
TCGCAGGCATAATTACTACACTGTTGATATCGGGCAGACGCTCACCGCTTGCTAAATCGTAAGGGCGGATGCGCTCGGCCTCGTCGCCGAAGAAATCTATACGGACGGGGTTTTCCGCTCCGACAGGGAAAATGTCCAGAATATCGCCCCTTACGGCAAAAACGCCCTTGCTCTCCACTGTATATTCACGGCTGTAGCCCATCTTAACCAGCAGGGCAGGGAGCGATGTGTAGTCGTACTCGCACCCCTTTTTAACGGCTATTGCAGGGAGCTTATCAGGTACGAGCTGCAGTGCCGCCTCCACGTCGCAGACGATTATTTCGGCACCGCCCAGGATACCGCATAAGCCCTCTATTCTCTTGAACAAGGCATCCTTGGATACAGCGGATTTATATAATAATACGTCGTCCTTAGGGGGAAGATACGCACACCTTTTACCCGACAATACGGATATTGCGGCATAGGCTGAAGCCGCTTCGACGGGCGTTGCGCAGATATATAAAACAGGTCTTTCACACACCGAGGCGGTGAGATATTTTAAACTGTCTGTAACGCCGAAAACCGCCATCGGCACGCCGAGGCGGATATCTTCTTTTATGGAGGGGAAATCCCCTTGTAAAAATTCAGGGTTGAAAAAACCTCTTTTCATCTAATTATTGCCGAAAACGGTCGCTTTCGGTTTGGTCAAGCGGGAGAAAAATTTTAGGTTGTCAGCCGTTGAATGCGGTCATAACCTGCTCTATTGGCGTACCCTTTGCAAAGGCTATTGCGGCCTGTGCAGCCCTGTTACACGAACTTATAAAAGTATCGTAGTCCTCTGCCCTGACGTTGGATAAGACGTAATTTATTATGGGAACGTTGACTGCTTCGTCGCGAATACCTATGCGGATACGGGCAAACTTCTGGGTGCCTATCTCGGCAATTATCGAACGCATACCGTTGTGTGTTCCCGCACTGCCCTCCGGACGAATACGGATTTTACCCTTGGGAATATCATAGTCGTCATACATTACTATCAAATCTTCAGGGGTGGCTTTGTACTTTGAAAGGAGCTGCTTCACCGCTCTGCCCGAATTATTCATATAGGTGAGCGGTTGGGCTAATATAACCTTTTCACCGTTTATATGCGCTTCGGCGGTCTGCGCCTCGCACTCCTTCTTTTTAAACTTAACACCTAAAATATTCGCGGCGTCGCCGACTGCAAGCCAGCCCATATTGTGGAAGGTCTTAAGGTACTGCTGTTCGGGATTGCCCAAACCTACTATTATATACATAGCTGTTCCTATTATTAAAAGTAAAGCCACGGTCAGCCCGTGGCTTGTAATTATCGGTTAAGTAATTTGTATTTATCGGCTGAATAATCAGTCGTAAATCTTGGACATAGGCTTGTCGAGATATACGTTTTCGATAGCGCTTGCAAAGATGCCTGCAGTTGAAATGATCCTGAAGATGGGGAGCATCTTTTCCTGGGGGATATTGATGGTATCTAAGATTGCAAGCTCGGTTATGGGAGAGGCTGCAAGCCTGTCGATTGCAGGACCGGAGAGAACGCCGTGTGAACAGCAAGCATATATCTCCTTTGCGCCTGCTTCCTTTAAAGCCTTAGCGCCCTGAACGATTGTACCTGCGGTGTCGATCATATCGTCGACCATAAGGCAGTTCTTGCCCTCTACGTCGCCGATGATGTTCATAACCTCCATCATGTTAGCCTTGGGACGGCGCTTGTCGATTATGGCCATCTTGGCGTCCATCTTAGCGGCAACCTTTCTTGCCCTTGCAACAGAGCCGATGTCGGGGGAGACAACTACGAAATTGTCGTCTACCTTGGGTTTGAAGTAGTTATACAGGGTGGGACCGCCAACTAAGTTATCCAAGGGGATATCGAAGAAGCCCTGAATCTGTAAGCAGTGTAAATCCATGGTTAAGATTCTGTCTGCACCTGCACTCGTCAAAAGATTTGCAACGAGCTTTGCGGTGATAGGTTCCCTTGAACGTGCCTTTCTGTCCTGACGGGCATAGCCGAAGTAGGGGATAACCGCAGTAATTCTGCCTGCGCTTGCACGCTTTGCAGCGTCAATCATGATGAGCAGTTCCATCAGGTTCACGTTGACGGGGTAGCTGGTGGACTGGATTAAGAACACGTCCTTACCACGTACCGTTTCGTCATAACGAACGTAGATTTCACCGTCGGAAAAGTGGGTTACTTCCATTTCACCGAGGGTAGTGTTGAGCTGTGCGGCTATTTTTTCTGCCAAAGGTCTGTTTGAGTTGCCAGAAAAAATCTTGATTTCGTTGCCGTGGTTAATCATTGGGGTTGCTTCCTCCGATATTATTTTATTTTCACGGGTTGTCTTCCGTTTAAATTCTTTATAACCTGCCTGTACTGCCAGGACTTTTACCTGCCCTTTACAGTGTGTGGCAAAAACTTAAGAAATACTTAAACTTATATACTAATTGTATATTTTTGTAAACTCAATGTCAAACGACTGGGTGACATTAAAAATTTTCATTTAAAATGTTAATTTGTAACTTTAAAACTGAAAAGTTTCGGGGAGGGTTAATCCCCGTCGCCCTCCGTCTTATCCTCTTCCGCTCTGTTTTCTTCCGCCGCCTTTGCCTTCTCCCGCTTGCGCATTGAGGAAAAGAAGTCGGATAAAATCTTTCTGCACTCCTCTTCCATCACTCCGCCCTCGACTTCTACGGTGTGATTTAAAAGGTTTGCAGTTGCAATCTGTGCAGTAAGGGAACGCCCCTTGTCCTCCTTGGCTCCGAAGTACACCTTCTTAATCCTTGAGTTAAGCACCGCACCCATACACATGGGACAGGGTTCCAAAGTTACGTACAATTCGCAGTCGGGGATACGCCAGCTCTTTAATTTTTTACAGGCCTTTTCTATCGCCTCTATCTCTGCATGTGCCGTGGCAATCTGCCTGCCCGTGCGGCGGTTATGTCCCCTCGCTATTATTTTACCGTCTAAGACGACGACCGCGCCTATAGGCACTTCGCCCTCGTCAAACGCCTTTCGGGCACATTTGAGCGCTGCACTCATATACTTGTTTTTCATATTAAACCTAACTTATAGCTTTTTTAAACCGCCCGTTGCGGGGGTGTAATTATCAAAAAAATAGGTGAGTAATCCCGAACACTCGCTGATGTCCCTAAGCTTAGTTACGGGGTGGGTTAAATTGTCGTTTCCGCACTCTATCGTGTAGGCGGGAATGGACAGCTTTTTAATACACCAATCTTTGTAACCGCCTGCACTGCCCCTGATTATTTTTGCGTGATAACCGGTGTAAGCGGTGATGATATTGGCCCCTGCCTTATCGCCAAAACCTCCGTACTCCCAATAAATTTCACCGCCCTTTGTGTGAAAGCTGAGCGTAACAAAGGGGGAAATACGTGTTGTAAAACGGGCCAGAGCGGCCGATTCGGGTTCCGAAAGCGGATAGTCGCCAATGCAGTTTTCGGCACCCCTTACAGTTGTGTTGAGTACGCCCGTTCCCCAATCTGCGTCGAAATTACAGTTTAAGTCTACCCCTCTGTGGTTAGCCTTCCACAACGGCTCCTTCGTCTGGGAGATTATGGCGCCGTCGGGATTTAACAGGGGTATTATCCAACCGCCGCACGCAACCTTTTGCTTAATAAACTTTAATGCAAGCTTTGAAGTTATCCACTCCCTTGCATGGGTAGTACAGACGGCTATAAACTGCTTACCGTAGTCTTTGCCGACGTGAAAGGCGTGGATTTCCCTACCTAAACAGGAGTAGCCTATTACGCACTTTTTACCTTTGTATGATGAGTAAAATTGGCTGACCTCTTCGTAAATATCCATACGACATTATACGAAGTTTGTCTTTGGGGTATGAGTGCAAGTCGGTTAATTTTTATTTATGATATTCGCTTCCGCCATTTATCATAAACGCCCTGTAGACCTGTTCCAAAAGAATTACCCTCATCAATTGGTGGGGGAAAGTCATATCCGAAAAAGACAGCTTTAAGTCTGCCTGGGCCTTTACGCTGTCGTCTAAGCCATAGGAAGAACCTATGATAAAGGTTATTTCCTTACCGCCGTCGCACAGCGCTTTTATTGTTGAAGCAAGCTGCTCGCTGGAGCATTTTTTGCCCTCTACACACAGTGCGATTTTATAGCCCGAACTTGCCTTTATAACGAGGGGCGCCTCTTCCTTTAAGCTTTTACCCTCTGCAAGCTCCTTAATCTCTAACCTGCAAAAGCGGGAAAGACGTTTGGAGTATTCGGCAACGGCATCCCTTAAATAACTCTCTTTAATCTTACCTATACAGACGATATTAACCTTAATCATGTGAATAACCCCAGTATCCAGGTGAGAGTGGTTACTACAATACCCGCCAGAGCAAAGATGAAAAAGCCCTTTAAGCTACTCTTTTCACCCTTGGCTAAACCGAATTTAATCTTTCTGTCGAGTATAAGCCAGACGACTGCACCCGCAAGACAGAGAGCGGACGTCACCATTATTGCAAAATTACCCCATTGGGAGACTATCAGATTTCCGCCTGCATCAAGTGCGCCGACCGAATACAATATCAGGATAACGGCGTTGTTGATAAAGTGAATGAGTACTACGGGGGTTATCGACCTGGAGCGAATGGCGAGCAGGGCGAACAGACAGCCGCAGATGAACTGGTAGATAGTCTGCTCCACCGAGCCGTGGTATAAACTGAACAAAAAGCCAACCAGAAAAATTGCCCTTACCGAGCCGACTTCCCCTTCGATATTGTTGAGAATAATGCCCCTGAACAACAGCTCCTCTAATATCGCAGGCAGAACGGCAATTACTAATATGGCAGGAAGCAGATTCCAGCCCGAAAGGTCGGGCAGAGTGCTTTCATTGGGAGTATAGCCCATAAGCTCGAACAGCTTGATTAAATACCCGTTAAGCGAATTGAGCGAGAACAGCAATCCGTAGATCAATAAAAGCCCTATAACAATATACTTGGGGTTGCATTTTATTGGAGCCATCTTACGCAGGGGTTGATTAAACATAAACCGCATTAGCAATACGGTTATAATCAGTGCGATTGTCGAGGTTAAATACCCCAGGTATTTTGCTGCATCGGTACCCGAAAGTCCGCTTGCGCCTATGATAACCGATACGATCAAGCCGACGAATATGTTTAATACCACCGCTATTGAAAAGGCAAGTCCGCCACCCCGTGCCGAAAGCGGGAGTTGTTTTAATTCAGAACGTCTATTGTTTTCCATCACCTTAATTATACATTAATGCGAGGACTAAAGTAAACGAAAAGAGTTTACTTTTGAAAAAAAATATATTAGAATTTAAACCATGAGAACTTTAGATACTAAACAGATTGCAGACGCAGTCTATTCTCTTGCCCTTAAGGCGGGGGTTAATTTAACCCCGTCCTGCAAAGACGCCTTGGAAAAAGCGTATCGGGCCGAGGACGACGGCGCCGCAAAATTTGCGCTGGAGACATTGATCGACAACTACACCACCGCTGCCGAAAACGAGTTGCCCGTGTGTCAGGATACGGGTATGGCGGTAGTAATTTTAGAGATCGGTCAGGATATCTTTCTTACCGGAGAGCTTTTAGAGGACGCCGTAAACGGTGCGGTGCGCAGGGCCTATAAAGACGGTTATTTCCGCAAATCGGTATGCGACCCCATCACGAGAAATAACACGGGTGATAACACCCCCGCCGCCATACATACCCATATTTGTGCAGGCGATAAGGTTAAAATAACCTTTCTGCCCAAGGGATTCGGAAGTGAGAATATGAGCGCTATGTATATGCTTAAACCCTCCCAGGGGGTTGACGGCATAATCGACGCCATTGTTGAGACGGTGAGAAAGGCCGGCTCCCGCCCCTGCCCCCCTGTCTATATAGGCGTGGGTATAGGCGGTAGCTTCGATACCTGTGCATACCTTGCAAAAAAGGCGTTGACAAGGGACGTAGGCACTCATAACCAAAGGGAAGATATTGCCAGGATTGAGCGCGTTGCACTTGAAAAGGTCAATGCTTTGGGTATAGGCTGCCAGGGCTTCCACGGTAAAACCACCGCATTGGGCGTCAGCTGCGAGTGGGCTTACACTCATATTGCAGGCTTGCCCGTTGCAGTCAATATTCAATGCCACTGTATTCGTTGCGAGAAGGCGGAATTATGAAAAATCTTACACTTCCTTTGACTAAAGAACAAGTAAAAGACTTACACGCAGGCGACAGCGTCACCATCTCCGGCTACATATATACCGCAAGGGATTGCGCACATAAACGCCTGTGCGAAATGCTTGCAAAGGGTGAAGAGCTGCCCTTTGAAATTAAAGACGCCGTAATTTATTATGCCGGCCCCTGCCCTGCAAAGCCCGGCTATGCAAGCGGCAGCTGCGGCCCCACCACCTC
>JBJFAG010000364.1:0-1577 GCA_051887795.1 Candidatus Coproplasma sp.
AGGCGGTAAAATTCCCCGCCCCGACGTGTTCCCAGACGTATACTCATTCACGCCCGTACCGCTGCGCGGAAGGCGTAAGGATATATTCCTTGAATTTAAAAACAAACGCGGCATAAACGCCGTTTCAAAAAATAATAAATACGTTATGACAGTTCGTCCGTCCATGCTCGGATATATCAAAAAACTGTATTCAAAGGCACATATACAGGGAGCAACGCTCATTTATTCCATGTAGAGCGGCTACAGGCAAAAAGATGACGTAAAGCGATTTCTGGACGAAATGCAGCTGCTTGGGGTAAAGGAGATTACCCTGCACACAAGCGGACACGCCTCTGCGGAAGATATTGAAGTTTTAAAACAGACGGTCAACCCAAAAAGTACCGTCTTTGTGCATACCGAAGCACCGCAGTCTTAAACCGTTAATCGCAATATACTATGGGGTTAACGCCTTAATAAAATATTTGCGCCCCCGAAAGTCATTGACTTTCGGGGGCGCTTATTATCATTTTACACCTTATGAAGATTTATAGTTTGTGGCTAAGCCGCCCTCGCTCGTTTCGCGGTATCTGTTGGACATATCCCTGCCCGTTTCATACATGGTATGTATTATAGTGTCAAGCGAGACCTTCCTTGTATACGTCAGGAAGTTAGCGATGTTTACAGCGTTAATCGCCCTCATTGCCGCAACGGCGTTGCGCTCTATGCAGGGTATCTGCACAAGTCCCGCAACGGGGTCGCAGGTTAAGCCTAAATGATGCTCCATTGCAATCTCCGCCGCATATTCAATCTGCTCTATATCCATCTCGTACAGCTCCGCAAGTCCCGCAGCCGCCATTGAACAGGCAGAACCGATCTCCGCCTGGCAGCCGCACTCCGCACCGCTTATGGAGGCGTTGGTCTTAATCAGGTTGCCTATTATCCCCGCAACCGCTAAAGCCCTTACTATCTGCTCGTCAGTGAACTTTCTGTCCTTCTTCATATAGTACAGCACGGCGGGCAAAACCCCGCATGCACCGCAGGTAGGCGCCGTTACCACCACCCCGCCCGAAGCGTTCTGTTCGGCTACGGCGAAGGCGTAGGCGCATATCTTTCTGTTTTCGGCTATTTCAGGCGTTTCGCCAATGTGCTTGCTATGCCATAGGTAGCTCGCTTTGCGCATAACGTGCAGACCGCCGGGCAGCTCCCCCTGGCCTGCGTTAAGCCCCTCTTTTAAGGCGGCTTTCATCTGGGCCCAGACCTCGCTTAAATACCCCTCCATATCGGGTTCGACTGCAAACACGTAGTCCGAAAGGCGCATATCCTGTTCCTTTACGTAAGCTTTAATCTCCTCGAAGGAGTTTAAAGGGTAGACTTCGGGACTCCTGGCAATCGCCTCTTCGCCCAAAAAGCAGATTTTGCCACCGCCTACAGATAAAACTGTATGCTTAGCAACCTCGTTACCCCCGACATATACGCTGACGAACATGGTATTAGGGTGGGGTAAATCCTCCGTTTCGGTATCGAAAATAACGGTAACTTTATCGCCTAATACCCTGTATAATACCGTATCCGTACCGTGTCCCTTACCCGTCAAGGCA
>JBJFAG010000365.1:0-1573 GCA_051887795.1 Candidatus Coproplasma sp.
GTGCGATTTCGTTCCACCTTATTCCGAGGAATATGGCTACGCCGAGCGCAACGAAAATCACGATCGAAATGAAAGATACGAAAGTCTTTCCTATATCCCGAAAAAGTGCTGTCCATTGTGTCTTTTTCATATTCTCACCACCATTACCAGACGAGATCCGTCGCCTTAAGCGGATGACGGTTGACGTACACTTCTTCTATAATTCCGCCACGCATTCTTATAACACGGTTTGCCATTTTGGTTATCTCTTCGTTATGCGTAACCATAAGTATGCTCGTCCCCGCTGCGGCAACCTTTTCTATTATGGAAAGCACCTCTATTCCCGTTGCATAGTCGAGGGCTGCGGTGGGCTCGTCCGCAAGTATGAGCTTGGGCTTTTTGACCAGAGCCCTTGCGATGGAGACCCTCTGCTGCTGTCCGCCGCTCATCTGGGAAGGATAGTTGTTGCGCCTCTCCGAAAGACCTACCAGCTCGAGCATCTTCTCGGGGTCGTCCGAATCCTTTTTGAGTTCGGCAATAAATCTTAGGTTCTGTATAGCGGTAAGGTTGGGCATAAGGTTATACGACTGGAAGATAAACCCTATATTGTTACGGCGGTATTCGGTGAGTACCTTTTCGGTTGCGTGAGAGTAGTCCTCGCCGTAGAAGCGGAACTCTCCCTCGGTGAGTTGATCCATTCCGCCGATAATGTTGAGCATAGTCGACTTGCCGCAGCCCGACTCGCCTAATATTACGAGGAGTTCGCCCTCGTACACGTCTAAGTCCACGCCACGCAGAACGTGCGTAACGGTGTCGCCGTTCTTGAAATCCTTGACCACGCCACGAAGCGACAGTATGACGTCTTTCTGCTCTATAACGCCTACGTCAAGTCCGCTCTCGTCTATTGCCGTAGCCGCAAGCATAGCCATAATCTCGCACACGTTGGCGTCGTCTTCGGTAAACTGTGTACCGTCCTTGCGGTTGATAAACTGTATACAGCCGAGCGTTTCGTAGCTGTTTTCGAGCGGAACGCAGATTAAGGAATTGATATTCTCGTCAGGTTTCCCCTCGGGAAGATAAACCGCATTGCTCTCGGCGAACACTTTGCCGACTATGTCCTCGCCGGGGGACAGTGTTTTCTCTATAAAAGTGTGTTCGCCCTGTGCGAATATGGGGTGGAGCTTTTTATCCCCGATTTTATCGTAATACCAGATTACCGCCGTTTCGGCATTGCTTACGTTTCGTATTATATGTACGCACTCACGCAGGGCGTCTTCGACGTTAGCCGCACCTGCTATAGCCGATTTAATGTCGCCTATCGCTTTGAAATGTTTAAATAAAGATTTGTCTATCATATTCTTCTCCCCGTTCCTTTACAGTCGTATATACACTGCAGTTTTATACCGACTTATTCTATGGTTAAGATATCCGAAAAACCTGTAATTTCGAATACTTCCATAACGCTCTCGCCGACGTTGACAAGCTTCATTGTGCCTTTTGCCCTCATAGCCTTTTGCGTCTTCAACAACACCCTGAGCCCTGCCGAAGATATGTACTCCAGATTTTTCATATCGATTATCAGCTCTTTTACGCC
>JBJFAG010000366.1:0-1570 GCA_051887795.1 Candidatus Coproplasma sp.
ACTCGGCTGCCTGATATTCATTTTCGTCGGCTTCTCGTTTATAATACTTTGCTGGCTGTCATATACGCAGTGGGTATTCGATATGTTCATCACCCCTGCGGTAAAGACCGAGGAAGAGGCAAGAAGGGCAAACTTAACCCCCAAGCAGCTTGAAGCAGAGAGGATTGAAGACGAAAAGGCTCAGGCTCGTGAAATACTTGCCGCAGGCAGGAGCGAGTTGGTCGGCAGACCTCTTCGTCCCATCGTAGGCGGAACTGAGGTCAAGGAAGTCGGTATTGCCTTCAGCCGTGAAGACATTGCAAGGGTAGCAGGCGACAGGGCAAAGATAGGCGATGAAATCAACGCCTACTATGAAGAGCATAAGGGCGAAACCAAGTACGTCGAGTACGAAAAGATGTTTGCCGAAAGAGAGAAGGCGTTAACTAGCAACGGCGGAAAGAAGAAGGGCAGAAAGAAGGTCAGCAAAGACAATCTTCTCGGCAACCAATAAATTAATTTTTCAAAGCCCAAAAACGCTTTACGAAAAGACTACTGCGACTATATTACATGGTCGCAGTATTTGTTAAAAGGGCAAAGTGAATTATTAATCTGTTTGGTAGCAAACTTAAATTATACGCAAAGTGTGCAAGAGCTGAAATTAAAGGATAATTATGGACAGGATTAAGAGATTTTTGGCGTTTTCAGGCAACGTTCAGGTGACCGTGCTGGAGACTTCTCAACTTGTAAACAGGGCAATAGAAATTCATTCGACCGCACCTTCGGCATCAAAGATATTAGGCGGTCTGTTGACCTGTTGCGCCTACTTTGCCTCGGGCATAAAGGCTGAAAGCGGTGCGGTATCTATAACCGTCAAGGCAAAAGACGGCGACGGTGCGGTATCGGTATCTTCCGACGCAGCACTGCACGTAAGAGGTTATGCGGACGGCAGCTGCACTCATACGCTTGAAGGCGGTTCGCTCACCGTTGTAAGGGAGGACGGCTATTCCCAGCCCTTCGTCGGCACCTGCGAAATAACCTCGGACGACATCTCCGACGCCTTTGCCAAGTACTTCCAGCAGAGCGAGCAAATCCCCACCGCCGTCAAAGTGGAAATAACCATCGACGAGAACGGCAGATGCAAGGCGGCAAACGGACTTATAATGCAGCTTCTGCCCGACGCCGACGACGATGAAACCAACCTGGCAGGGGACGCCTTCTATAACTTTTGTCAGGACGTGAACGGTTCCGCCTACACGGCAGACGAGATAGTAGAAAGGTTCTTTAAAGATACTATCTGCGGAGAGGTTATAGAGGTTTACCCCGAGTATAAATGCAACTGCAGCCAGAGTAAGATAAAGGGTGTGCTTGCCTCCGTGGGCAAGGCAGAGCTTTTAAAAATCTGCGAGGAACAGGGTCAGGTTAAAGTGCATTGTCATTACTGCAACACCGACTACGTATTCGATAAAAAGGATATAGAGGAAAATTTTTAATTAATGAAGAAGACAGCCGTAATAGATTTCAGCGCAGACAGGCTGATATCCATAGCCGCCGACAGCGTGGAAAACCACGAATATATCAAGGCGTTGAAAAT
>JBJFAG010000367.1:0-1567 GCA_051887795.1 Candidatus Coproplasma sp.
GGTTTCTAACCCTGAAACAAGTTGATATTTCACAGCTTTACACCCCCGTTATATTCTATCTCTTCACAAAGATTATTGACTTCTGCAAAGTAAGCTGCGTCCAGCACTCTTTCGTCGTCGTATTTTCTGCCGATAATCTGCAAGCCGATGGGAAGTCCGTTTTTGTCCTTGCCGCAGGGCAGTGAGATTGCAGGCAGACCCGCTATATTTACGGGTACCGTGCAGACGTCGGAGAGATACGTTTCGGTCGCATTGCCCCCCGAATATCCCAGGGGGAAGGCCGTCTGGGGTGCGGTGGGTGCGAAGATAAAGTCACACTTTTCAAAACAGTCTGCAAACTGCTTTTCCACCTCGGCTCTAATAAGGCACGCCTTTTTATAGTAGGCGTCGAAGTACCCCGAAGAGAGTACGTAGGTGCCGAGCATAATACGCTTTTTAACCTCTTTGCCAAACCCCTCCGACCTGGTCTTGGTAACCATGTCGTCAAGGCCCGAATAGTTGCTTGCTCTGTAGCCGTACCTTATGCCGTCGTACCTGCCAAGGTTGGAGGAGGCCTCCGCACACGCTATGATATAGTAGACGGGCAGGGCGGTTTTTAATGCGGGGAGGGAGATTTCCACGACCTCTGCCCCCGCCTGTTTATAGGCGGATATCATTGAGTTAACCGCCTCCATTATCTCGGGATTGACGCCCTCTGTCAACTCCTTTACAACGCCGATTTTTATTCCCTTGACGTTGCCCGTCAGCTTTGTGGGAGCCAAAGGGGTTGCAACCGACGTATTGTCGTGCTTGTCCTCCCCCTTGATTGCGTCGAAAATCAGCGCACAATCGGTTACCGATTTTGCCATGGGGCCTATCTGGTCTAACGAGGAGCCGTATGCGATAAGTCCGTACCTCGACACTGCACCGTAAGAGGGTTTAAAACCCACGATACCGCAGAACGAGGCGGGCTGACGGATTGAACCGCCCGTATCCGAACCCAAGCCGTAGGGGGCGAGATTGGCGCATACTGCCGCGGCAACGCCGCCCGACGAACCGCCCGTAACCCTTGAATTGTCTATGGGGTTAAGCGGTGCGCCGTAACAGCTCGTCTCGCTGGTGGAACCCATTGCGAACTCATCCATGTTGGTCTTGCCGAGAAGGACTGCGCCCTGAGCCTTTAATTTTGACCAGACGGTTGCGTCGTAGTAGGGCCTGAAGCCCTGCAAAATTTTAGAACAACAGGTGGTGAGCATACCGTCCGTTGCGATGTTGTCCTTAAGCGTAAAGGGTATACCCGTGAGTGGGGTTGCCTTGCCCTCTTTTATTAGCTTATCCGCCTCCTTGGCGTTTGCCCTCGCCTCGTCAAAGGTGTTGTGAACAAAAGCGTTGAGCGTGGGGTTCTCCCTTTCGATTGCGGAAATATATTGCTCGGTGAGTTCAACCGAGGTAATTTCACCGCTTTGTAATCTCTTTGAAAGTTCAAGGATAGTACTCTTCATTTTACTACCCTCCTTACGGGGAAGTAGCCGTCCTGCGCCTCCACGTTAGAGGTGATTTTTTCGTTAGGCAGGCTCTCTTCAACCTC
>JBJFAG010000368.1:0-6348 GCA_051887795.1 Candidatus Coproplasma sp.
GGCGAATTTAAGTAGGTATTCCTATGCATAACGCCGTAGCGCAAAAATTCTGCATTTTTTAAGGCAGGAATGAGCGAGAATACCCTCTTCTGTTCCCCGAACTTCAAGTTGGTCTGGCAGCCGACGAGGTTATACATATCCCCGTTTAAATTCTCCTTCCTCAGCTGCAATACCGCATAAAAGCGGTTGCCGTCCTTATCCCACAACCCCACGGGTTTAAACGGGCCGAAGCGGAGGGTTTCCGCACCCCTTGCAGCCATGACTTCAACGGGCATACACCCCTCGAAAATCTCCCTCTTTTCAAAGGAATGAAGGGTTGCCTTTTCGGCATTTAACAGCTCGGTGACGAAGTTTAAATACTCCTCCTTATTCATAGGGCAGTTTAAATAATCGTCTCCGCCCTTACCGTACCTGTCGCCGAAGAATGCAAAATTCATATCCACACTGTCTTTGGAGACTATGGGGGCAGAGGCGTCAAAGAAGTGCAGACTTCCGCCGAAACGCGCCCTGATATCCTCCGCCAACGCCTCGCAGGTTAACGGTCCCGTGGCAATTATACAGGGTTCTTCGGGGAGGGAAGTAACCTCTTCACATATGCAGGTTACGTTGTCCTCCGCCTCTATTGCCTCGGTAATATATGCAGCAAACTTATCCCTGTCCACCGCAAGCGCACCGCCTGCGGGGATTTTGGCGTACTCCGCCGCCTCCATTGTAAGGGAGCCGACAAGCCTCATCTCCTGCTTTAACAGTCCGCAGGCGTTGGAATAGGCGTCTGCGCCCTTTAAGGAGTTGGAGCAGACAAGCTCCCCGAAATTCTTATTGGAATGGGCGGGGGTAAAGCCGTTGGGTTTAATGTCGTACAGCTCTACTTTAAAACCCCTTTTGGCAAGGAAGTAGGCCGCTTCGCACCCTGCAAGCCCTGCACCTATTACCTTAATCGTTTTCATCTTCTTCGGGGGCGGGGGTAGAGTAGTCGCAATTCTTGTCCGAACACTTAATCTCCTTGCCCTTCTTTATAAGGAATTTACCGCACTTGGGGCATTTGTCGCCCGTGGGTACGTCCCAACTTAAGAACTTACAGGTGGGGTACCCCGTACAGCCGTAGTAAATCTTACCGTTCTTACTCTTCATGCGCCTCATAGGCTTGCCGCAGTCGGGGCATTTACCCTCGGTCTTTTCGCCCTCCCTTGCCTTGCCGTCGGGCTTAACCAAGGGCTGCTTTGCCTGGCATTTACCGCACTCTAAATACTCCCCGTACTTGCCCTTTTTAACGAACATAAAGCTTCCGCACTTAGGGCATTTCTCCTCTGTAATCTTTACGTCTATGGGGAGAATTAACGAACATTCGGGGTAGTTGGGGCAAGCTAAGAATTTGCCGAACTTACCGCTTTTTACAATCATATTCGCACCGCATTTAGGGCAGCGGACGTCGGAAATTTCAACCTCGCTCTCGGAGACGATGTTGGAGCATTTGGGGTAATTGGAGCAGGCAAGGTATTTGCCGTACTTGCCAATTCTTCTTATCATAGGGCTTCCGCACTTATCGCACAGCTGGTCGGTAAGCTCGTCGCCGTCGCAGGCGGCAATTCTCAGATTCTCCGAGAAGGTGGGGTAAAAGTCGCTGATAATCTTGTGCCAATCCACGCCGCCGTCCTCGATTTTATCCAGCTCCTCTTCCATCTTAGCGGTAAAGCCAACGTCCATGATATCGGTAAAATACTGTACCAACAGGTCGCAGATCTTATACGCAACCTCGGTAGGCACCATATATTTGCCTTCCTTTTCCACGTAGCGGCGCTTGGTTAAAACGGAGATTATAGACGCATAGGTAGAAGGTCTGCCAATGCCCTTTTCATCCATGGCCTTAACCAGCGATGCGTCCGTATACCTTAAAGGAGGTCTGGTAAATTTCTGCTCCTTTACAAGCTGAATCAAGTTTAAAATCTCACCCTGCTTTAAAGGGGGAAGGAGCTTTGAAACCTCTTCTTCCTCCTCACCCTTGGCAACGGCCTGCTGATATGCCGCAGTGAAGCCTGCAAACTTTATCGCCTTACCGCTTGCCTTAAAGGTGTAACCTGCGCTCTCCGCCTCAATCTGCATGGAGTTGAACTGCGCCTCTGCCATCTGCGACGCAACAAAGCGGTCGTAGATGAGCTTGTAGATATTGTAATGCTTTTTATCCAGCGAAGCCTTGACGCTTGCAGGGGTGACCTCCAGATTGATGGGCCTGATTGCCTCGTGGGCGTCCTGCGCACCCTTTTTGGTAGCGTAATAATTGGGCTTGGCGGGGGCATATTCCTCACCGTAAGTCTTTTTAATAAACTCTAACGCAGCAGTTTGAGCCTCTGCCGCAATACGCGTGGAGTCCGTTCTGATATAGGTTATGAGTGCGATGTGATCGCCGCCCACGTCCATACCTTCATATAAGTGCTGGGCAATGAGCATTGTTTCAGGCGAGGACATGCCGAATTTAATGGAGGCGTCCTGCTGCAACGACGAAGTGGTAAAGGGTGCAGGGGCATGCTGTTTGGTTACGCCGCTTTTAACCTTGGTAACCGTAAAGGTCCCCGCCTTGATTGCCTTTTCAACCTCTTCCGCACTTTCAACCGTAATCTGCTCGCCCGCCTTTTTCAACTGATAGGTGGCCTTGAACGGAGCATATTCGGCGGGCAAATCACGGAGCGAAGCTGTAAAAGTGTAATACTCTTCAGGCTTGAAAGCTGCAATTTCCCTCTCCCTGTCAACGATTAATCTGAGAGCTACCGACTGCACTCGCCCTGCGGAGAGTCCGTCCTGAATACGGTTGTTGAGAAGGGGAGAGAGCTTGTAACCCACTAACCTGTCCAACACCCTCCTCGCCTGTTGAGCGTCGACTAAATTATAGTCAATCTTCCTGGGCTTTTGCAGAGCGGCCGCCACCGCCTTGGGCGAAATTTCATTGAACTCCACCCTGTTCAACCCGTCGGGGTCTAACCCCAACACGGTCTGTAAATGCCAGCTTATTGCCTCTCCTTCGCGGTCGGGGTCGGTTGCAAGGTAGACTTTCCCCGCCTTCTTGGCCTCTGCGGAAAGGCGTTTGATAATTTCCTTCTTGCCGGGGGTTTCCACGTAGTGCGGTTCGAAATTCTCGCTTATCTTAATCCCCAACGACTTTTCGGGCAGATCCCTTACGTGTCCCGTTGAAGCGTCGACCTTGTACTTACCCTTTAAATATTTTGAGATTGTCTTTGCCTTGGAAGGCGACTCTACTATGATTAAATCCATAAAAGCTCCTTATTGCTTTATAGCCATATTTTCCGTAATTATCTACAGTGCGCAATACTTATTGCCACCCGCTCTTGCAATTAACCCTTTAATCTCCAACATAGCGCAGACCGCGTTAATTTCAAACAGCTGTTTACCCAACAGCTCGGCAAGTTTTTCAACGTGGATTTCCCCCTCCTGCCTTAAAAGGGTTAAAACCTGCCTCTCCTCTTTATCGAGCGGAACGCTCTCCTCTTGCTTTGCCTCATAGCCGAATACCGTAAAGATATCGTCAGCGCAGTCGCACAGGTACGCACCGTTTTTTATTAAATTATTGCACCCCTCGCCCGAAGTTATCCCGGGGTTGTAGGGAAATGCAAACACCTCTCTTGAATAGTCGGCGGCGTACGTGGCGGTATTAATCGCACCGCTCTTCTTTGCCGCAGAGGCGACTAAAACACCCTTTGCAAGCCCTGCGATTATGCGGTTACGCAGAAAATAGGTGTACTTCCTTGCAGGAGTGCCGAAGGGAAATTCGGAGACCGTCACACCCCTCTCTTCCACCTCTTTTAAAAGTTTAACGTTGGTGGTGCAGGACGCGTCGTGTCCTGACGGGAGTACGCATATGACGTTACCGCTCTCCAACGCACCGTACGCTGCAGCGCTGTCGGCGCCGTCGGCCACGCCCGTGACTATCACAAACTTTTGCGCAAGCTGACTGCAAATCTTTTTACACTCCTCGTAGGCAAACTCCACCGTCTTTCGGGAACCCACCACGGCGAAGAGTTCGCCCTTAAGCAGCTCCGCATTGCCCCTGGCATACAGCACGAGGGGCGGTACGGGAATGTGTTTTAGTTGTTCGGGATAACCCGTGCTTTTATAGGTTACGCACACAATGCCCCTTTTGTCAAGCTCCTGAAGCAAATTTTTGCAGTAATCTTCATCGCAAAATGTTGCCACGGCCCTGTTGTAGACACTCTCCCCGCAGGACCTGATCAACGCCCTGGCGTATTTTTCGCAGTCGCTGTTTTCCCTGTTCAGCGAAGCTAACAGCAGCTTTTTCTGGGTATAGTTAAGCCCCGTTATGCTGTCTGCAACTATTAAATTTATTTCCCTTTGAGTATAACTCATCTGTCTTTAATACTGTCAAAATTTCTATAAGAGGTGGCCTCTAAAACGTGTTTGGGTAAAATTTTATCGCAAGCGTCCAGATCGGCAATCGTCCTTGCCACCTTGATTATCCTCGAACGAGCCCTTGCCGAAAGCGAAAGTCTTTCAAATGCAGAGCGTAAAATCTTCTCGCAGTCGGCAGAGAGTGTGCAGAAAGCTTTAATCTGCTTTTCGCCCATGTCGGCATTGACGGCCACTCCCCGCTCTTCACGGAAGCGTTCACGCT
The DNA here is from genome assembly GCA_051887795.1 of Candidatus Coproplasma sp. Classification (GTDB taxonomy): domain Bacteria; phylum Bacillota; class Clostridia; order Christensenellales; family Borkfalkiaceae; genus Coproplasma. Next base: position 4,640 of record JBJFAG010000368.1, read on the forward strand.
GAATCGCCCTCGCCATCTCTACCCTTTTTTTAACGTCTGCGCTGCACTCCTCCTCCCTGTCGGAGGAGAGTTCTTCGTACTTGACCGAGTCAACTTCAACCTGCAGATCAATTCTGTCTAAAAGCGGTCCTGAAATCTTAGCCCTGTAGCGCCTTATCTGCACGGGTGAACAGGTGCAATGCCTCTCGGCAGACCCTAAATTTCCGCACGGGCAGGGGTTCATACTTGCACAGAGTATGAAGTCTGCGGGAAAGGTTATTGCCCCGCCCGCCCTGGTTACGGTTATCTTCCCGTCCTCCAACGGCTGGCGAAGCGACTCCAACGCGGAGCGCGAATATTCGGGCAGCTCGTCTAAAAAGAGTACGCCCCTATGCGCTTTGGATATCTCACCCGCCCTAATCTTAGCGGTACCGCCGCCGCACAGCGACACCGTAGTCGCCGTATGGTGGGGAGTGCGGAAGGGGCGAAGCGTTGCAATTCCGTCCTCGTTCAGCTCCCCCGATACGGAGAGAATGTTGGTTACCTCCAACGCCTCTTCAAATGTCATATCGGGCATAATAGTGGGTATACAGCGTGCAAGCATAGTCTTACCCGTCCCGGGAGGGCCTGAAAGCAGGATATTGTGTCCCCCTGCAACGGCAATCTCCAACGCCCTCTTGGCCACCGCCTGGCCGCGAACGTACTTTAAATCGCAGTCGTAGCTTATCCTGCCCTTTGCCGCTTCAAAGCTGCGCACCGCCACGGGGTTAAACTGACTTTCACCCGATAAAAACTCGTACGTCTCCCTTAAAGAGCGCAGGGCATAGACCTCTATACCCTCGATAAAGCTCGCCTCGTTGGCGTTGCCGTAGGGTACTATAAATCTATTATATCCCCTGCCCTTAGCGGCTATGATTATGGGCAGTATTCCCGTCACGGGGCGGAGCGCGCCATCTAAAGCCAGCTCGCCTAAAATTACCGTATCCGTAACGCTTGAGGAAAGCTGCCCGCTCGCCAGAAGCACGGAAACGGCTATGGGTAAGTCGAACTGACTGCCCTCTTTTTTTATGTCCGCAGGGGCGAGGTTGACGGTTATCCTGCCAACGGGAAAGCGCAATACGCTGTTGCGGATTGCCGATCTCACCCTGTTCTTACTCTCCTTCACGGCGGCGTCGGGCAAGCCCACCATATCAAAATTGACCTGACCCTTACTGATATCAGTCTCCACCTCTACGGGGACGCCTTCAAGCCCCGCGAGGGCATAGCTTGTAACCTTAGATAGCATTGTTTTCGCCTTTAATCAAAAATGTATATAATGAAAAAAGCTCGCGCAATGCGAGCTTTTTTTAATTACTTTCTAACCTCTGCAATCTTAGCAGCCTTACCGGTTAAGCCTCTTAAGTAGTAGAGCTTAGCCCTTCTTACCTTGCCCTTCTTAACTACGTTAATGTAGGCAATCTTGGGTGAGTGAAGAGGGAACGTTCTCTCAACGCCTACGCCGAAAGATAAACGACGTACCGTGAAGCTCTCTCTGATGCCACCGTGCTTCTTTGCGATTACTACGCCTTCAAAGTTCTGAATCCTTTCCTTCGTACCTTCGATAACCTTGAAACCAACCTTAACGGTATCGCCAACGTTGAATACGGGTACGTTTTCCTTCATTCCTTCCTTTTCAATTGCTTCAACCAACTTGCTCATGACTTGTCCTCCATTTACTAAGTATTCTTGCG